>CAYVPD010000041.1:0-5786 GCA_964453545.1 uncultured Gemmatimonadaceae bacterium | reverse complement strand
CGCGAGAATGATGCCCAGCCATACCGGGTCGAGCCCGAGCTGACGGGCCGGCAGTACGATCAGCGGCACGATGATGAACGCGATCTCGAAGAAATCGATAAAAAAGCCGAGCACGAAGACGAGCAGATTGACCGCAATCAAGAAGCCGATCCAGCCCCCCGGGAGCGACGCGAGCGTCTCGCTGATCCAGAGATCACCGTCGAGCCCTCGAAACACCAACGCAAAGGCCGTCGAGCCGATCAACAGAAAGACGACCATGATCGTGAGGCGACTCGTCGACTCCATGGCCTCTTTCAGCACATCGACCGTCAAGGTGCGATTGATCAACGCCAGCAACATGGCCCCCACAGCGCCTAGAGCGCCCGCCTCAGTCGGGGTCGCGATGCCGGCAAAGATGCTTCCCAGCACGATCACGATCAGCAGCAGCGGGGGAAGCATGGTGCGCAGCACGCGCATCAGCAGGTCGACCCCATGCGCCGTGCGCTGCTCCGGCGGAAGCGCCGGCACCCACGACGGCCGTATGAACGTCAGCAGCACCGTGTAGAGCATGTAAGCGCCCGTCAGTATGAGACCAGGCACGAGGGCGGCCTGAAACAGGTCACCCACACTGACACCCATCTGGTCACCCAGCACGATCAGAACGATGGAGGGCGGAATGATCTGCCCCAGCGTACCCGATGCCGCGATCACGCCGCACGAAAATGACGGGTTGTACCCGTTGCGCAGCATGACGGGCAGCGAAATGAGACCCATCGCCGTGACGGACGCACCGACGACGCCCGTGGCCGCCGCCAGCATGGCGCCCACGAAGATGACGCCGATGGCCAGCCCTCCTTTGAAGTGCCCGAAGAGCACCCCGATGGTCTCGAGCAGGTCTTCGGCAAGCCTCGACTTCTCGAGCACGGTTCCCATGAAGATAAAGAAGGGGATGGCGAGCAGCGTGTAGTTGGACATGGTGCCGAACACGCGTTCGGGCAGCGCATTGAGCAGCACCATATCGAAGTGCCCGACGAGTGTGGCGATCGTGGCAAACACAAGCGCCGTGCCCGCGAGCGAAAATGCGACCGGGTAGCCCGTGAAGATGAGCACGAGCACCCCCAGAAACATCAACGGACCCCAGAGTTCGTCGCTCATTGCGCCTCTCCCGTTGCGGCCGGAGCACGTACGATCTCGATCTGCCGCACCAGGTGTGCGAGGCCCTGGAGCAAGAGCAGCCCGAACGAGAGCAGAATCACGGCCTTGATCGGGTAGCGAGGCAGGCCGCCGGGGTCGGGCGAGGTTTCACGCACGGCCCACGACGCCATCACCACGGGCCACGACACCTTGAGCATCAATACCGAAAAGGGCAGCAGAAAGAGCACGGTGCCCACGATGTCGATCCACGCGCGGGTGCGAGCCGACAATCGTTCGAAGAGCACATCGACGCGCACATGCACATCTCGCCGCAATCCGTAGGCGGCTCCCAGCAGAAAGATCAGCGAGAACAGGTACCACTGCAGCTCGTTGAGGGCATTGGAGCTGAGCGAGAGTCCGGCCGAGCGCGTCAGATAGCGCGCGATCGCGTTGTACGCGCCAATGCCTACCATGGCGAGGGCGAGCCAGCGCAGGGCGGCTCCGAGACGGTCGTTGAGCGCTTCGATGGCGCCCGCCAGACGCAGGAGGGTCTGCATCACGATCCTCAGATGGAGTTCAAAGCAGGTAGCCCCCGTCGACAGGGATCACCGCTCCTGTGATATGACGTGCAGCCTCGGAGCACAAGAAGAGCACCACATTGGCTACGTCAGCCGGGTCGCCAAGACGCCCGAGAACACTGGCTTCGCGCGCTCGATCCAGAATTTCAGCCGGCACGCGATCTGCCAGTCGATGGGTGCGAATGTAGCCGGGGGCGACCGCGTTGACGTTGATGTTGCGCGGACCAAGCTCGACGGCCGCCGAGCGGGTAAGCGCAATCACGCCGGCCTTGCTCGCGGCATAGTTGCTGAGCCCGAATTCGGGGCGCAGGGCGTGGACCGAGGCGATGTTGACGATCTTGCCCCACTCCTGAGCGCGCAGATGAGGCGCCACCTCACGCGTCATGAAAAACGTGCCGTCGACATTGGTCTGCATGACCGCGTGCCACTCCGGATCTTCAAGTCGCCACAGGGCGGCATCAGCGCCGATGCCCGCGTTGTTAATCAAGATGTGCACACCGCCGAGTTCGCTGATCGCGTCGGCTACAAAGCCACGAACGGCGTCGGCATCGCGCACATCGCAGGCCGCCGCGAAGACGTTGACCTCGAGGTGGCGCAGTTCGCGGGCTGCTCGTTGAGCCTCGACGCGAGACGCACCCCCGGTATCGAGAAAGTTGAAGGCGATATGCACGCCGGCCTGAGCCAACTGCGTCGCAATGGCACGACCGATACCTGACGAACCCCCTGAGACAATGGCGACTCGACCCCGCAGTTCTGACGATGAACGCAGCCCCTGCGGCTGGGTGTCGGGCACCTGCGTCTCTTCGATGAGCTGCTCGAGCGCCGATGCGACTTGCTGTGCATCGGCCGGGGCATCAGACGACGATTGCGGCTTCTTCACGCGCCCCCAAGCGGGCTGCGAGGCTGAGACGCTTCGGCTGATTCCCCGTGATGGTGCTTGATCGTGCGGCCTTCGACAAGAAACACGGTGTCTTCGGCCACATTGGTGCACAGATCAGCGATGCGCTCGAGATTCTGCGAGACGAGCAGCAACTCCAGCGCCGGGCTGATGTGCTTCGGGTTTTCGAGCATGTGCGTCACGAGAATGCGAAACAACGAGCGGCGCAGGTTGTCGACGCGATCGTCGCGGGCGCACACCATGCGAGCCGTGCCCGGATTGCGGGCCACGAATGCGGCCAGCGCATCAGACATCATGCCCTCGACAATGTCGACCATCTCGCTGATCTCGGGCAGGTCAGGCAGTCGAGGCATATCGGCCAGCCGCGTCGCCGCGCGCGCAATGTTGACGGCGTGATCACCCGCGCGCTCGAGATCGTTGGACACCTTCAGCGTGCTCAAGATCAGACGCAGGTCTTTGGCCATCGGCTGCTGCAGGGCCAGCACCTCGAGGGCTCGCTCGTCGATCTCGATCTCCAGCGCATCAACCTTGCGATCCATTGCGGGCACACCCGCTGCGACTTGGGCATCGAAGTTTCGGATCGCCGATGCCGCCAAATGCACGGATTCTTCGACGATGCCCGCCATCTCCAGCAGACGCTCCTGCAGGGCGTCGAGCCCGACATCAAGCTGTCGTCTCATGGGATTGCGTGGCTCCGAAGTCACGAGGCTCGCCCGGTCACGTAGGCCTCGGTGCGTTCATCTCGAGGATTCGTGAAAATCGCATCTGTCGTATCGTACTCGATCAGGCGCCCGAGGTCGATGTAGGCCGTAAAGTCGCTCACGCGGGCGGCCTGCTGCATCGAGTTGGTCGCCAGCACGATCGTGTAGTCGTCGCTCAGCCTGCGAATCAGTTGCTCGAGTCGACGCTTGCCCATCGGGTCGAGTTCGTTGGTCGGCTCATCCATGAGAATGACGTCGGGATCGACGGCCAATGTGCGAGCCAGACACAGGCGCTGCTGCTGCTCCCAGGAAAGATCCCGGGCCGGGCGCGAGAGCTTGCCTACCACGTCATCCCAGAGATCGACTTTGCGTAGGGCCTCTTCGACCCGCACTTGCACGTCGTCAGACGGCGCCATCAGGCGCGCCCCGAATGCCACGTTGTCGAAGACCGACATCGGAAAGGGATTTGGGCTCGAGAAGAGCATGCCGACGTGACGGCGTACCGCCACGGGGTCAGCGCCCGGCGCGTAGAGGTCTTCACCGAGCAGGAGCACCTGCCCATCGACTTCGGCACCTTCGATGAGGTCGTTCATGCGATTGAACGCGCGCAGCACCGAACTCTTGCCTGAGCCCGTCGGGCCAATGAACGCCACAACCCGATGCGCGGGGATCGTCATGGAGATCTCATGGACCACCCGGTTTCCGCCATATGAGATCGACAATCTACGCACCTCAAGCGCGGGCAACTGCTGCGAGGTCACGCCCGGCACGTCTGCCACGTCAGGGGGAGTCGTCGACGTCATGCCTCAACGATCGCCACGATGACGACCAAACGGGAGGGCCAGCAGACGCAGCGCCAAAACCAGCAGAAGCAGGGCAGCGACACCCGTTCCCGCCACGGCCGTCGCAGCGGCTCCATCTTGCGAGATCCACGCAAACACACGCACGGCCAGCACGCCCGATGACGCCTCGTCGGGACCTGTCGGGCCGTCATTCAACCCGACCAGTGCCCATGACGCCACAAAGATCAGCGGTGCCGCTTCGCCGATGATACGCGCCATGCCGATCACGATGCCGCGAACGATGTCTCCGGCCGCCTGTGGCAGCACCTGCTGTCGCACGACCTGCCACCGGGTAGCCCCAAGAGCCCAGGCGGCTTGCCGCTGCGCCAGAGGAACCGCTCGCATCGCGTACTGGATTTCCAGCACCAAGATCGGCACGAGCACAAATGACAGCGTGATGACCGGCACACTCAGGCTGCCCTCGATGCCAAACGTGCGCACGGCAAGCGCTAGCACGATCACGCCATAGAGCACGGGAGGAATGCGAGCCAGCACGTTGATGTTGGCCTCGAGGGCTCGAGTAACCCAGTGGTCCGGGGCGTATTCCTCGATGTAGAGGGCGGCCCCAAGCGCAATCGGCACAGATACCAAGGTCACCACGGCCATGACCTGCAGCGTGACCTTAACCCCTTGGACTACGGCGCCCCACGACGTGATGCCCGAGCCGGCTAGCGCAGCGAGCCGCGTGGGCGTGAGCCCTTGCAGCACGAGACTGGCACAGACAAACGCCAGCCCGGCAAGCGTTGCGAGCGTTGCGAGCGTTGCGGTGCCGGCAAGGCGCCGATCGGCCGCGCTGCGGCGAGGGTCGAGCTGCAGGTTGATGGTTTTCATCGCACCACTGCCCTGCGTTCGCGCAGCTCCATGCAGTATCCGAAGACACCCAACACCGCACTGATGACGAACAGCAGCAAAGCGACGGCAAACATGGCGTGGTCGGCCAGACTGCCCTGCAATTGGGCCGAGAGGCCAACCTGCGCCAGTGCACTCGACAGCGTCGTCACCGGGCCAAGCAGGTCAAATGAGGTGCGCTCGAGCGACCCGGCCGCGATCGTGACGGCCATCGTCTCTCCGGCCGCGCGCACGAGGGCGAAGAGGGCTGCGGCGATCATGCCCGGCCGAGCGGCAGGCATCAGCACCCCGGTGAGCATCTCGCGTCGAGTAGCACCAAGGGCGTTGGCCGCCAGCTGCAGCGACATCGGTACACGCCGAAGGGAGAGCCGCGTGCCCAATACGACGGTCGGCAGAATCATGAGGCCGATCACGAGACTGGCCGACAACGCGTTGAAGGCCGGCAGCCCCGGTATGGCACGCTGCAGCGCAGGCGTCAGTACGACAAGCGCAAAATAGCCGTAAACGACCGTAGGAATCGTCGCCAGCACATCGATGGTCGGCCCAAGAATACGCCGGAGAGAGGGAGGCGCATAATGGTCGATAAACAGGGCCACCAGCACGCCCAGAGGGAGGGCGACCAGCCCGGCGATGAGGGTGACCAGCAAGGTGCCCGACAGCGGCACCCCAAGGCTCCAACCATCGCCTTCGACCGGCCGCCAGCGGCCCGAAACAAGCGCGTCGGCGCCCGGGACCCCGGCAAAAAAGCCAGCCGCCTCGATCGTAAGTACCGCAATGAAGGCGACGGTCATCAGCAACGCCCCGG
>CAYVPD010000040.1:7087-9268 GCA_964453545.1 uncultured Gemmatimonadaceae bacterium | reverse complement strand
ACGCGAAGCTCATGCAAAGGCAGCGTGCGACGAGGCTCTCCTCCCTCGGCACCCGGAAAACGGTCGAGCTTGCCGTCAGAATCACAGGTGATGTCGGCCAGAAGCGCGCGACGGGTCGGGCTCTCAGTCAGCCGATGAATCGGCATGATCGGGAAGATCTGATCGATGCCCCATGCGTCGATAAGGGACTGAAAGAGCGAGAAATTCGAGAAGTAGATGTCGCCCAGACGATCGGGAAGCGAGCCGAATTCCTCAGGCAGCTCGTCGACGTCGTTCTCTCGCACGACGCGAGCCGCGACCGACCAATACAGCTCTTCGCAAGCCGCCCGCTGCACGATGTTCATATAGCCGAGATTGAAGAGCGAGATCGCCTCGCCCAACGCATGTTCGGCGTCGTGATAGGTCTCGACGGGTTCGCCGCCCTGATCGAGGCGGGTCCATGCATCGACCAGATCGAGCAACGGCTGAGGCGTTTCTTCGGGATCTTCGCCGAGTGCACGCTCCACGAGAGTGGCGTCCGGCTGCTCAGGAAAGACACGGCTGCCCAGCACCTGAAAGACGAGCACACCCGAGTGCGCGACGAGCGCACGGCCCGACTCAGTAATGAGGTCGGGGTGCGGCACGCCCGCGTCGTCGCAGATCGTCTGCACGCGGTGCACGATGTCGGCCGCGTATTCTTCGACGGTGTAGTTCACCGACGAATCGGTGGCACTCTGCGAGCCGTCGTAGTCGATGCCCATGCCACCGCCCAAGTCGAGCGTACCCATCGGTGCGCCCAGACGGACCAGCTCGACGTACAGGTGAGCGAGCTCGTTGACGGCAAATTTGAGCGAGCGAATGTCGTAGATTTGCGAGCCGATGTGGCAGTGCAGCATCTGCAAGCCATCGAGCAGGTCTTCATCGCGCAGGCGTTGAACCGACGCCACAATCTGGCTGACTGACAGCCCGAACTTGCCGCGATACCCGGCCGAATCCGCCCAGCGGCCGATGCCCCCGCTCGCCAGTTTGGCACGAATGCCGAACCGGGGCGTGACCTTGTGGCGACGGGCAGACCGGGCAATGAGCTCGAGCTCGTGCACCTGCTCAGCGACCGGCATGATATTGCGACCCATCTTGGCCGCGAGAATCACGGTCTCGATGAATTCTTCGTCTTTGAAGCCGTTGCAGATGAACGGCATCTCGTTGTGCCCCTGCGTGAGCGCCAGCCCGGCAAGCAGCTCAGGCTTGGAGCCCGCCTCAATGCCAAAGCCCAGCTCCGTGCCCACATCACGAATGATCTCGCAGACGTGGCGCTGCTGGTTGACCTTGATCGGGTAGACGCAGGTGTAGCGGCCCTGATAGCTCGCCTGCTCGATCGCCTCATCAAACGCACGCCGCAAATGCCGCATGCGGTGACGCAAGATGCCGTCGAAGCGCAGCACGACCGGCGGGTACAGATCACGCGCCTCGAGCCCCTGCATCACCTCATGCAGATCGATACCCTTGGAATGGTCCTGCTGCGGGAACGCGAGTACCGTTCCCTCAGGAGACACGCCAAAGTATCCGCCGCCCCACTCGTCGAGCCCGTAGAGTCGGGCCGAGTCGGCCGGGGTCCATGGCGCCTCGGGGGGCGCCTTGGTGCTGGATGGGGTCATGCGCAGGAGCGGCTGCAGGGTTGTCGAAAAATCACAAGGCCATGCGTGTACTGCTGACAGCAATGAAAGTTCGCGTAGAGTTGCGGCGTGCGGTAGCAGCGAGCCCAAACCGAGGCAGCTTGACCCTCACGTAACGTGACGCTTTACCATGGTCCTGACCCACGCCGGAGCCACCGCGATCCCTCATGAGCACCCACCTGCCATGACCACGTCGAACCCCAACTCTGACGAAAGCGCTCTTCGCACCGTAGGTGCTGTTGCCGAGGCGACAGGCGTCTCGGTGCGAACGCTGCACCATTACGACGATATCGGGCTGCTGTGCCCCTCAATGCGTTCGCCGACGGGGTACCGACTCTACTCGACCGACGACATCGTCCGGCTGCAGCAGATTCTCACATACCGTCAACTCGGGTTCACCCTTGAGCAGGTGGCCGATCTGTTGCACAGCGTTGCTGCAGATCTGCCGGCACGCCTCGAAGAACGGCTGACCTGGCTCAGGCAAGAGCAGTCCGCCATCGAAACCAGCATTCAACTCCTCACAACCCTG
>CAYVPD010000040.1:0-7077 GCA_964453545.1 uncultured Gemmatimonadaceae bacterium | reverse complement strand
AGGGCGGCTCTCCCGCATCGTATCACGGCTCCGAGGTGGGCCGGTGCCGTTCCTTCTGGTCGTCGCCGGTGTCGGGGCGTGACACAATGGGCGGGAACACCGCGACCTCGCCGCCAGGCGGTCCGGAACCCATGGCCGACGAAGACTTCAAACAGGCCCTCAATGGCCTGCCCAACGCCCCGGAATCGGTACGCGACCAGTACGCAGCGCACAGCGACGAAGTGAAGGCCCGGTGGGAAACCACAGACGCATATGCAGAGGCGGAACGCCGCATGCGCGGCCATTCCAAAGGGGACTGGGCACACATTCAGCAGGAACAGGAGCGCTTGGAAGTCGCGATGGCGCGTTTGGCTGCCGATGGCCTCAAGGCCTCTGGTGATGAGGCTCGTGCCCTGGCCGAAGAGATGCGCCTGCACATCGACCGCTCGTATTATGCCTGCTCACGCGAGATGCACTCGGCCTTGGCCGATATGTATGTCTCCGACCCGCGCTTCCGTGCGCATTACGACAAGCGACATCCGGGCTTGGCTGATTATATCGCCGAAGCCATCCGCGCCAATGCCGGAGCCACGCCATGACCTACCTGAAACTCTATGCCCTGACTACGCTCGCCTTTTTTGCGATCGACCTCGTATGGCTCGGGGTCGTGGCGAGCTCGTTTTACCAGAAGCATCTCGGGCCGATTTTGCGACCCGATATCGTCTGGGGCGCCGCACTCGCCTTCTACGCGCTGTACATCGCCGGGATTCTGGTATTTGCGGTCGTACCCGGACTGCAAGCGGGTTCGCTTGTGCGTGCCGTTTCGCTGGGAGCGTTCTTCGGGCTCGTCGCCTACGCCACCTTCGATCTGACCGGCATGGCGCTGATTCGCGAATTCAACTGGACGGTCGTCATCGTCGACCTGATCTGGGGCACCGTGCTCACGGGGTCGGTGGCTGCGGCTGGGTTTGCGGCTGGCCAGTGGCTGGGCGTGGGGTGAGCCCGGTGGGTGCTTGACCGGCCATTGACCAGGTCGCACCGGACCCTACACGCCCCTCCCGGGTTTCGGGGCTCATGCGCATTCTGACATCAATCGCCTTGCTCGCGCTGGTCATGCCCATGTCTGCCCGTGCACAAAACGCAGCCGAGCTGCGCCGGTTTCCCGAAGTAAGAGCCGAAAATCTGCTCGGAGAGTCGTTCCTGATTCCCGACGATCTGCCGGGCGAGATACGCGTGATCTTCGTCGCATTTCAGCAGCGGCAGCAGCCGCAGGTCAACACGTGGCTGGCTGTGGGTGACTCCCTGGAGGCCACCTACCCCGGGCTGCGCTATTTCGAATTTCCCACGATCTCATGGCCGTATCGCGTCATGAAGCCGGTCATCGACAACGGCATGCGCGGGGGCATTCCCTCTCGCGAGGCGCGTGCCCGCACGATCACTCTCTTCACCAACGTGTCGCGCTTTGTCGAAGCAACAGGCCTGTCGGGCACCAACGAGATCGCCACCCTCGTGCTCGACCAGCAGGGAAGCATCTTCTGGTTCACCACCGGGCCTCGAACAGACGCGCGTGAGGCCGCACTCCGGCAGGCGATCGAGCAGCTACGGTAGAGGGTCGGGTACAGGGCGTGTCACCCCCCTCCCACGCCGCTCAGCCGAAGCTGATGCCCTGGGCAAGCGGCAGTTCGGTGCTCCAGTTGACCGTGTTGGTCTGGCGGCGCATGTAGGCCTTCCAGGCGTCAGAGCCCGACTCGCGGCCGCCACCCGTGTCTTTTTCGCCGCCAAAGGCCCCGCCGATCTCAGCACCGCTGGTGCCCAAATTGACGTTTGCAATACCGCAATCTGAACCGCGGTGAGACAGAAACGTCTCGGCCTCGCGCACATGATCGGTGAAAATCGCCGATGACAGCCCCTGCGGGACGTCGTTGTGCAGGCGCAGCGCCTCGTCGAGCTCGGCAACGGCCTCGGCCGGTGTGGCGTCAGCGCTGCCGTACGAGATGATGTAGAGCATGGGCGCAAAGGTCTCGTGCTGCACGATCTCGAAGTGGTTTTCTGCTGAGGCGATACAGGGCGTGACGTAGCGCCCCCCGGGGTACTGCGGCCCCTCAAGCAACTCGCCGCCATACAAGATCTCCCCACCCTCTTCGACCACGCGCCGCTTTGCCTCCATCAGGGCCTCGACGGCATCAGGAGCCACGACGGGCCCCATGAGCGTGCCCTGCTCCAGCGGATTGCCGATCGGCACATCGCCGTAGGCCCGAATCAGTCGGCGGACCAGTTCGTCGCGCACCGAGGCGTGCACGATAATGCGCCGCGTGCTGGTGCAGCGCTGCCCGGCCGTGCCCACCGACCCGAAAACGATGGCCGGCAGAGTCAGGTCGAGATTGGCGTGCGGCGTGACGATGATGGCGTTGTTGCCGCCGAGTTCGAGGATCGTGCGCCCGAGGCGCGCGCCCACGACCTCTCCGACCCGACGCCCCATACGGGTCGACCCGGTCGCAGAGACCAGCGGAATGCGCCGATCGGCCGCGAGCCGCTCACCGATTGACGGGCCATCTCCGACAGCGAGCGACAAAATCGCGGGGTCAACGCCGTTTTTGCGGCAGACTTCTGCGGCAATTTTGGTCACTGCGACCGCCGTGAGTGGTGTGCGCTCCGAAGGCTTCCAAACGCAGGCGTCACCGCAGACGGCGGCCAAAGCGGCATTCCAACTCCAGACCGCCACCGGAAAGTTGAAGGCGCTGATGATGCCAACCACCCCCAGCGGGTGCCACTGCTCGCGCATGTGATGATCGGCTCGCTCTGACGGCATGGTGAGCCCGTAGAGCTGGCGCGACAGGCCGACCGCAAAGTCGCAGATGTCGACCATCTCCTGCACTTCGCCCTCACCCTCAGCCACGATCTTGCCCATCTCGAGCGTCACCAAGGCGCCGAGCGCTGCCTTTTTTTCACGCAGCGCCTCGCCCAGCTGCCGCACGATCTCTCCGCGCTTCGGGGCCGGCATGCGACGCCACTCGAGAAAGGCGGCATGCGCGCGGTCGACAATCTGGTCGTATTCGGCGGGTGTCACCGAGCGGACCGCCGCGATGCGCGAGCCGTCGACGGGGGTGTGCACGTCGAGCACATCGCCTGAGGCCATCCACTCTCCGGCAAAGCCACCGGCGTTGAGGTCGTCGAGGTCGAGCGCGCGCAGAATTTCGGCAGCAGTCATGAGTGCAATTCGAGTTCGAGCAAACGGGTATAGGAACGGCTGTTCACATAGTAATCGTGACGCTGCGACGACAGGTAGCGATGGCCGCCGCGCAGATCGGGGCGGGCTGTGCGGCGGCGCCGAGCAAACTCGTCTGCACTTTTGGCGCCCTTCGACGTCCAGCTGCGTGCGACCAGCTCAGCCTGTAATCCCATAAGCGCAAACGACGGGCCATCGGTCTCAAAGAGGCCGACAAAGGCAAGATCGTCGCGCTCGCGGTGAAACACATTGAGATAGAGATCGAGCGGCTCAGCCTCTCCGTTGCCGACCTCAGCCGGCAAGAACGGGTAGCGGCGACGGTAGCCCGTAGCCATCACGATCAGGTCGATCGTTTCGCTGCGCCCATCGACGAAGTGCACCTTTGAGCCATCACAGTGCGCCACGTCGGTACAGGCGATCAGGTCGCCGTGACCCAGATGATGCAGCACCTGCGTGTTGACGATGGGGTGACTCGCAAGCACGTCATGATCAGGTCGGGGCAGCCCGAAGCGGGTGAGGTCACCCACAACAAGGTGATCGAGCAGCACGGCAAAGACGCGCTTTTCCAGCCATCGCGGCAGCGGAGGGCTTGATCGCGCGAAGACGTCGGCCGGCTTGCCCAAGATGTATTTCGGCACGAAACGATAGCCGCGCCGGACCGAGAGAAAGGCGGCGGCAGCGCTTCGGGCGGCGTCGCTGGCGATGTCGACTCCCGAGTTTCCAGCTCCAACCACGAGTACCCGGCGACCCTTGAGCTGGCTGGGACCCGTGTAGTCAAACGAGTGCATGATCTCGCCATCAAACGAGCCCTCGAGCGCAGGCATGTGCCGATGCCATGCCATGCCGGCCGCCACGATTAGACCCGCATAGTCACCCTGCCACTCCGATTGCACAGCTTGCGACTCGTTGTCGGTTGTCGGCTCAAAGCGCACGGCCCAGCCACCCGAAGCGATGGGACGGGCCTCAATCACACGCGTGTTGAAGCGCACGTGCCCCTCGAGGTCGTGACGCTTGGCGTAGTCGGTGATGTAGCGCTGAATCAGCGCATGGCTGGGGTAATCCGGATACGACGCAGGCATCGGATAATCACGAAATCCCGACAACGATCTGGACGAGATGAAATGGGCCGTCTCGTACATCGGTGTCTGCGCCCGCCCGATGTCCCAGATGCCACCCACCTGACGGCCCGCATCGACGACTTCAAACGGCACGCCCTGCGCCTTCAGCGCGACCGCCGCCGCCAGCCCGCCTGGGCCAGCACCGATGATCAAGACGGGCAAGTGCGCAGCTCGCAGGGACGCATCAGAGGTCATCAGTGGCCTCGGTCAGCGCACGATGCGATAGGGAAACCAGCTCGCAACGGGCTCGCCGCCCTGACGAGCGGGCTCAAACACCCAATCTGCAGCATCGCGAATGAGCCGTCGGTTGAAGTCGCGATCTGACGTCGGCGGACGCAGCACAGTCGAATCAGCGATGACTCGACCCGCAGCATCGACAAAGACCCAGACCTCGAGCTCAAGCACATCAAGCTTGTCACTCGGTGGTGGCAGAATCATGCCACGAGGCACGGCAGGCACCATGCGAAAGTTGCCTTCGTCTGACGCGCCGCCGTCGCCCTGACCCTGCCCGGCCGCCAACCCCGGACCCTCGAGCCCGGGGGCATTGCCAACAAACTGCGAGGGCTGCAGCTCGGCCGACTCGTCGAACTCCACAGGTTCAACCGCGTCGAGACTGATCGTCGGCACCCGCGGCGGCACGATGGGCCGGGAGGGCGGCACGGTCAGATTCAAGGCCTGCAGCGAGCCACTGGCCGCTTGGTTGTCGCCCGCCCGAGGCCCTGCGGCGGCAAAAGGCGACTGAATCACCGAGGTCACCGGCCACGCAAGCACCACAATGAGGTGCAGCAGAAGGGAGCCCGCGAGCGCACGCCGCCACAGCGCGCGCTCAGTGCGCCGACGTTCGGCAGTGCTCTGCTGGTGCAGCGCGGGAGGCAAATCAGACATGCCGGTTTTACTGGACCGCATGCACGAATGTTTCTGAGCGACTGGACCCCCACGCAAACCCGTGAGAGCTTTGCAGGCATGTCGCCTGAAGCCACCCCTCCCGCTTCGCCCGATCGCTCCGTCAGCGGCCGGATGCGTCGGCAACGGCATCCGCTATATGAACTGACAAAGCCGGGCATCGCCGGATTTGTCATGATCACGGCCGGGGTGAGCTATCACGTGGCGACCGGTGGTGCCTCAGACTTTGCCCCAGTGCTTCATGCCATGGGCGGCACGGGCATCGCCACGGGTGGGGCGCTGGCGATCAACCAATACGTCGAGCGTGACCTCGATGCGCAGATGCGGCGAACACGCACGCGCCCGATCCCCTCAGGGCGCATCACGCCGGGAACGGCTCTCGCATTTGGCCTCGCCCTGCTCGTGGCCGGCGTCGCGTGGTTGTGGGCTCTCGTCGGATGGCTTCCTGCGCTGCTCACCGCAGCCTCTGCGGCCGGCTACATCGGGCTCTACACCCCCCTGAAGCGTCGATCGTATCTGGCGACGCTGGTCGGCGCCGTGCCTGGAGCCATTCCCGGGCTGATTGGCTGGAGTGCAGCCAGTGGCGAGCTGCCGCTCGGCGCGTGGGTGCTGTTCGGCATCTACTTCTTGTGGCAGCTGCCGCATGTGCTTGCACTGGCCTGGCTTCTGCGCGACGACTACGAAAAGGTCGGCTTCTTTCTCATGCCGCCTCACGACCCCGATGGCCGTCGGGTGGGCAAGCATATGGTCTACCACAGCCTGTCGCTGCTCTTTCTAAGCGTTGTGCCCACGCTGATCGGAATGACCGGCTGGATCTACGGCGTGGGTGCGTTGCTGCTCTCGGGAGCGATGCTCGCGAGCTGTGTGGTGGCGGCCGGCGACATGACGACCGACAATGCACGTCGAGTCTTTCTTGGCTCGTTGATCTACCAGCCACTCCTCTTGCTGCTTCTGCTGGTCGACATCAGACCCCTGATGTGATGTCGAGCTGGCCGCAGCGCCATGTGATGGGACCGCGCCCATGAACCTACTACTCGCTGCCCTGACGCTGACGCTCATGACTTCGCATGCCGAACCCGACACCCTGCGCCCCCGCGCCCGTGATCTGGGCGTCGAGATCGGCATCTTCACTCCGGGCGAGCACAACGCGATCACCGACGTTGCCGGCGTACGTGTCGGGCACACAACCGTGATCGAGGGCGATGACGTTCGCACCGGCGTGACGGCGATCGTGCCGCACGACGGTAACCCCTACCTCTCGCGGGTGCCGGCCGCGATCTGGGTAGGCAACGGCTTCGGCAAGCTCGTCGGCGTGACGCAGGTGCGTGAACTCGGCGAGCTCGAAACGCCGATCCTGCTGACCTGCACGCTGTGCGTCTGGAAGGCCGCCGATGCCATGGTGGAGTGGATGCTGGCCCGCGATGACATGAGCCGAGTGCGTTCTCTCAATGCGGTTGTCGGTGAGACCAACGATGGGGGACTCAATGACATCAGGTCGCGCCCCATCACGCCGCAGCATGTGGTGGCCGCGCTTGAGGGAGCCCGCAGTGGCCCGGTCGATGAGGGCTCGGTTGGCGCGGGAACAGGCACACGCGCCTTTGGCTTCAAGGGCGGCATCGGCACGGCATCGCGCGTGCTGCCGGCCTCGCTTGGCGGGCACATCGTCGGCGTGCTGGTGCAGTCGAACTTCGGGGGCATTCTGTCGATCGACGGGGCCCCTGTGGGTCGGGAACTGGGCCGCTATTCGTTTCGAGATGCGGTTGAGGCCGCGCCTGATGGCCCTTCAGACGACGGACAGGGCGACACGGGCCAGGGCTCGGTCATGATCGTGGTGGCCACCGACGCACCGCT
>CAYVPD010000039.1:7393-9326 GCA_964453545.1 uncultured Gemmatimonadaceae bacterium | reverse complement strand
GTCGGCATAGAAATTGTGGCTGCGCTGGTTGACGACCTTCAGGGCCTCGATCAGCGGCGGCGACTGGAACGATGCCAACACGCGCGGCGACGCCGCACCGAAGACCTGTCGCCCCGAGACGAGAGAGGTCGAGGCCTCGCTCGCCGTCGCAGCGCCACCCCGCACCTCGATGCCGGCCCGCCCTAGCGCCGCGGCCATGGCACTCGCAGACCAGAGCACGGGGTCTTGCACCGTCATGCTTCGGTAAACGTCACGACTGCGCGCCTGCAGCTCTCCGACGACCTGTACGGGCTCGTCAGGATTCTCGCGTACCAGCCAAAGCGGTGCACGGGCACGTCCAGCGCTCGTGCGGGCCTCGTTTTGTATGGGTACTCCGCCATGTCCCGGCGTCATATGCACGATCGGTACGTCGCCCGTGACTCCGGGCTCGATGCGAAACTGCACCACGTTTTCGGCATAGCCGAGTGCCGGCGACGCCGCCGTGAACCAGTCGTTCAGGTCGCGGGGATCCCACGAGGGATGCCGTGAGGGCCCTGAGAAAAACGATCCGTCACCCACCACCCGGCCCTCGATGCGTGTCACCCCTGCCTGCCGCAGCTGCAGGGCCAGGTCGTCAAATGCCGCGTCGTCCGAGTCGAGCAGCCGGTCGGCGAGGCCCGGATCTCCGGTGCCGTAGAGTACCAGATCGCCTTGAAGCACCCCGTTTTGCACGGGCGCATCACTGAGCAGCAAGGTGCGCCACGTAAAGTCGGGCCCCAAGTGATGGAGTGCGGCTGCGACCGTGAGCACCTTGAGGTTGGACGCGGGCGCGAGCGCCTGTTCGGCGTTGCGCGCAAACAGGGTGTCGCCCGTATCGAGCGAAACGGCCAAGACGCTCCAGTCGGCTCGACCGAGGGCGCCGCTTCCCAACACCGAAACAAAGCGTGACTTCAGTGCTGAAACGGGATCAAAGGCGGCTGCAGCGAGGCTCGAACTGAGGGGCGCAGAAAGGCACAATCCGACGAGTGCGAGGCCTGCGAGGGCCCACACGTGGAGACGCTGTCGTAGCCGTTCGCGCCTGCGGCGGCCAGAGGGGCGGCAAGGACTGGCTTTCATGAGCGCAACTCCGGGCCTTGAGCGAAGCCTTCAAGCGGATCTTGCCCTGCAAGGGGCATAATGACCCCGGGATTCAAAACCCCTTGCGGGTCGAACAGGTCCTTGACGGAGCGAAACGCCGCCATATGCGCCGGAGACCAGATGCGCTCAAGCAAGGGGGCGCGGAGCCGGCCGTCACCGTGCTCTCCCGCGAGAGTGCCCCCCAGGTCGCCCACGAGCTGCACAACCTCGTCGAGAATGTCACGCACCCGCGAGGGCCATGCCTCATGCACGAGATCGATCAGCGGGTTCACGTGCAGGTGCCCGTCACCGAGGTGACCGAAAATGACGCCGTCGGTGTCGTGTCGTGCGAGAATCTCGCTCACCGTCTGGGCGTACTGTCCTACCCGTGGCACCGGAACCACAGAGTCTTCGATGAACTGCAGCGATCGACGTCCCTGAGCGGCGGCTCGTGCGATCGTCGGGCTGGCCGCGTGCCTCAGGTGCCACAGGGCTTCGACCTCAGCGGTATCAACGCTGTGAAGGCTGCCGCCGAGATCGACAGCGGCTGCGGTCACCGTCGAGAGCCCGGCAGCGACCTCGTCAGCCGAACCTGCAAACTCGATCAAAGCCGCCCCCTGACGACAATCCAGAGCCGCCAGCCGCGGGTCGCCGTCGAGCTCGCCCAGCTCCAGCAGCCGGCGCCCGAAGTATTCGCACGCACTGGCACCTGTTTCTGAAGCGATCTCGGCAACGCGGGGCAACGCATCGAACGTCGGCAGGCCGACGAGCGCTACGCCCGTCGTCTGCGGCCGTAGGTGCGTGGCCACGACGACTTCGACGATCAAGCCAAGGGTGC
>CAYVPD010000039.1:0-7383 GCA_964453545.1 uncultured Gemmatimonadaceae bacterium | reverse complement strand
GGCACGAGATCGACCGCGTGCCCACTCTGGGCGGCCCGATGCAGGGCATAACCCGAACTGTTCTTGCGAACGTCGGGCCACCGCGCACGGTCGGTGATGCCGTTTGAGGCAAGAATCTGCATCACGTTGGCTATCCACGCTGGCTGCGTCGCAGCATCACCTCGATGCAGCACCTCGATTGAACCGTCGCTGCGCACCCAGGTAACCTCGCTAAGCCACTCGTGGACGGGCCCGAACCTGAAGGAGCGAGCTCCCGCTGCATCGTTGGCGACCATGCCTCCCAGCGTGCACCACTCCGCCGACGAGGGCAGGGCCGGCAGCCATCGACCATGACGACGAGCCTCGGCATCGGCGTCGCGGGCGATCACACCGGCGCCTGCGCGCAGTTGGTGCCCCTCAGCCTCGAGGGTCAGGGGTCGCGTGAGCCCGGTGAGGTCGACGATGACCCCTGGGCCCGTATTACCGCCGGGCATGCCGGTTCCCGCCCCGCGAGCGATGAGGGCAACTCCATGCGCTGACGCCCATTGCACGAGCACGGCGACAGACTCGACGTCGGCGGGGCGGACCACCGCCAGCGGCTCTCGGTACACGGGTCCGCGTGACGACGAGAAGAGACGAAGCGATGCCTCGTCTTCAAAGACCGACCCACGAAATGCCGATGGCAGTGAACGCAACGACACTGCCATGGTCAGCGGGAGATCAGTGCGTCCGGGCGAGCCCGTGCGCGTCGCACGTGTCGCAGTACCCGGTCAGCTCCAGGCGATACCCGGTGATGCGAAAGTTGCTGGCTGATGCCTCGAGTCGGTGCACTTCTTCGGCGTCAACATGGCTATGCAGGTCGCTGACCGATCCGCACGCCAGACAGCGCACGTGGTGATGGTCGTCGGTACGACCGTCGTAGCGGGCAGAGCCATCACCATATGTGAGCTTGGCCGCAAGTCCGCAGCCTACCAGGGTCTCAAGGCTCTTGTAGACGGTGGCCAGCGAGATGCCAGGCACGTCGTCTCGCACGTTCAAGAAGACTTCGTCGGCGGTCGGATGCGAGTCGGTCGCGCGCAGATACCTGAAGACGGCGGCACGCTGCTCCGTATAGCGCTGCCCACTCTTCTCGAGGGCAGACCGCAAGATGGTCTCTGCTCCGAAAGCCGTGCTTCTCATGCCGATACAGCCTTTCTACGAGGATCTTCGCACACCGCAGGGACGCATCGGGCCCGCCCCGTCTCTGGCGAATTCTTTCGACCTTCAAGCTATGAATGTGCGACTCGGGGTGTCAACGGAATCGGGCGCGTGGCAGACCCTCGTGCGTCGGGTTCTGGACCCTCGGGCCGCACCCGCTTACCGTGGCGAGGGGCTGTCACCGTTTGGCGGCCCGATTTCTTCCAGGCTTTGTAGGAGTCTTGCTTGATGTCGGATCATCTCGGGTCGGACCGCCAGGGTGCCATGGACGCCTTGCTTCATGAAGATCGTCGGTTTTCTCCCTCAGAAGACTTCCGGGCTCAGGCGCACATCGGCGATGCCGGGGTGTTTGCCGAGGCCGAGGCCGATCCGGAAGGCTGGTGGGCGCGATGGGCGGGCGAGCTCGACTGGTACCAGCCCTGGCATACGGTGCTGGACTGGCAGCCTCCCCATGCACGCTGGTTTGTGGGCGGACGTCTGAACGTCTGCCACAACTGCGTCGACCGACACCTCGACACCGAGCGCCGAAACAAGGTGGCCCTGATCTGGGAGGGCGAGCCCGGTGACGTGCGCGAGCTGACCTACTTTGACCTCGCTCGCGAAGTCGGGAAGTTCGCCCGCGTGCTGCGGAACTTGGGTGTCGAGAAGGGCGACCGGGTCATGATCTATCTGCCCATGATCCCTGAGGCGGCGATCGCAATGCTGGCATGTGCGCGCATCGGGGCCGTGCACTCGGTCGTGTTCGGGGGATTCTCTCCGGAATCTCTCTCGGATCGCATTGTCGACGCGGGAGCCAAGGTGCTGATCACGGCCGACGGAGGGCATCGTCGCGGTTCGTTGGTTCCGTTGAAGAACAATGCCGACAAGGCCATGGCCATGGCCGGCTCGATTGAGTCGTGCGTCGTCGTGGCGCGTGAAGATGATGGACGTATCGCACGTGAGTTAAACGTGCATATGGAGCAGGGCCGCGACCTCTGGTATCACGAGCTGATGCGCGACGTGCACGACGGGGTGCCCTGCGTCGAGATGGACAGCGAAGACCACCTCTTCATTCTCTACACCTCAGGTACGACGGGAAAACCCAAAGGTGTCGTGCACAGCACGGGTGGCTACCTGACGCAGGCCCATGCCACCACCAAGCTCGTCTTTGACCTCAAAGAAGACGATCGCTACTGGTGCACGGCCGACGTGGGCTGGATCACGGGCCACACGTACATCGTCTACGGGCCGCTGGCCGCGGGTGCCACCGTGATCATGTACGAGGGTGCCCCCGACTGGCCGGATCGGGGCCGTTTCTGGCAGCTATGTGAGAAGTACGGAGCGACCATCTTCTACACCGCGCCGACGGCGATTCGCGCCTTCATGCGTTGGGGGGAGGCGTGGCCGCAGAAGTACGACCTCTCGCAACTGCGGCTGCTCGGCACGGTGGGAGAGCCGATCAACCCCGAAGCGTGGATGTGGTATCACAAGGTGATCGGTCAGGAGCGCTGCCCGATTGTCGACACGTGGTGGCAGACCGAGACGGGCGCCATCATGATCACGCCTCTGCCGGGCGTGACCGAGACGAAGCCCGGCACGGCAACGCGGCCATTTCCCGGCATCGCCGCCGAGATCCGCGACGAAGCGGGCGAACCGGTGCAGGCGGGCTATCTCGCCATCACCCGGCCTTGGCCCTCGATGCTGCGCGGGGTCTGGGGTGACGAAGAGCGTTTTCGCGAGACCTATTGGTCAAAATGGCCCAATACGTACTTTCCCGGCGACGGGGCTCGGGTCGATGATGACGGGTATTTCTGGATTTTGGGACGGGTCGACGACGTGCTCAATGTCGCCGGGCACCGCATCGGGACCATGGAGGTCGAGAGCGCCCTGGTCGATGACGCCCGCGTCGCTGAGGCCGCGGTTGTGGGCAAGTCGCACGAGATCAAAGGGGAGGCCATTGCGGCCTTCGTGACGCTCAAAGAGGGCATCGAGGCGTCACGTGAGCTCGAGACGCAGCTCAAACAGCATGTCGCCGAAAAGATCGGGGCCATCGCGCGCCCTGAGTTGATCATCTTTTCAGCCGATCTGCCCAAAACGCGCTCCGGCAAAATCATGCGTCGGCTGCTGCGTGATATCGCTGAGGGCCGAGCCGTCGGCGACGTCACGACGCTCGCTGACCCCGAGACCGTTCAACGACTCAAGCAGCGCTATGAAGAGGAGGGCGGAGACGGCTGAGGCCGCCGTGTTCCCGAGCTACCCTGCTGACGTAACCCTCAGGCGCACACGTTGCGCGCAGTTGTTTCCGTAGCCGAGCTCGTTCCAGCGCTGGGTGAGCGGCTGCTCGTGGCCAGCCGAATCGCGCGCGCAGATCACGACGTCGTGGGATCCAGGCACGGCGTGCCAGTCGAGATGCCAGCGCATGGGGGCTCCGGGCTCTGCGGGTTCGGTGAGGTTAGCCTCGTGCCAGGTGGTTCCGCCGTCGAGTGAGAGCCGAACCCCTGAGACCGCGCCTTCGCCCGACCATGCGATTCCGCTGAGGCGGCAGCTGCCCGCGCTCACGTCAATCGGCGGGGAGTCGGCGGTGATGCGACCGCTTTGCTCCGGGTCGGGATCGAGCAGCAGCGCGCGCACGCGCATGTGCCGCACCGGCTGGGTTGGTTGGCCGGGTTCGTGATACAGGTAGCGGTCTGTTTGGAAGTAGCCGGCGAAAGGCTGGGTCACCAGCTCGATCGCATTCAACCATTTGACGCTGGCCACGGCGTACCAGCCCGGCACAATCAGGCGCACGGGAGCCCCGTGTTCAGGCAACAGGGCGGCTCCGTTCATCTGCCAACAGAGCAGGGGCCCATGTTCGGCACGAAGGGCGTCGGCCAGAGGCAAAGCACGCTGGAAGTGCACCTCACCCCAGCCTTCACAGTCGCCACGATCGGCGCCACTGAAGACGGCCTCCACGGCGTTGGGCTGCACCCCGGCGTGGGCCAGCACGTGGTGCAGCGGCACTCCGGTGAATTGACCGGTTGCCGTGCCGCCCAGTGTCCAGGCGGTTCCGGGCACCGGTGGAGAGAGAAAGGTGCGGCCATTCCCGGCGCACTCCAGGGTCACGACCTGCGTGGTCTCGCCGAGCGCCTTCAGATCGCGGAGCGAGAAAGACAGGGGGTGGGCCACGGCTCCGGAGATCTCGAGACGCCAAGCCTCGACGTCGATGGGCGGCACCGAGAAGTTCGAACGCACATAGAAGCGCGAAAGTGGTGTGACCGGTGCGCGCAGGGAGTGCAGTCGGGCCTCGGCATTGGGGGGGTCGACGGTCAATACATCGCGTTCAGGAAGAGGCGATGCTGCGTCGGCTCCAGCGTCGAGATCGGAACGATGTGTATCGGGCCCAGTCATGCGTCTCCAGCGTCTTCGTGAGTGGAAGGTTCTTCGTCGGCCAGCGGATCGGGTGAGCTTGGCCGTCGAGCAGCCAGAGCGTCAGCGTTCTTGATGGCAACCTGGCGGGCAGGTACACCGACATAAATGCCCCGGGCCTCAGCATCGCGCGTGAGCATGGCCCCGGCGCCGATCATCGCACCCGGTTCGACCCGGGTACCGGCGAGAATGGTCGCGTGATAGGTCACACGCACGCCGGCACCTAGCACGGTGCGCCGGTTCTCGACGATGCGACCGTCGACAACATCGTGCGTGTGGGAATAGACATTGGCAAAATCCGAGATTGAGCACCCGTCGCCGAGCTCGATGCCTCCACGGTCATCAAGCAGCACGTGGCGATGCACGATCACGTCGTCGCCGACCTCGAGGTTGTACCCGAAGGTTAGACGAACAAAGGGAAATGCCTTGAAGTTGCGCCCACAATGTCGAAAGATCCGTCGCGCAAGCAGCCGTCGGAACGCGATGCCGAGGCTGACGTTTTCGCCTACGGGGCTGCGGTCAAACATCTCCCACAGCCAGAGCAACGGTTTGACCCGTGCGTACTGCTCGATATCGGTCTCGGCGTAGAACTCGGGCTCCAACGTCACGTTGCGCGGATCGAACTGCGCCCGAACCACCCGCCGAGTCAGCGCACGGCGCGTGGAGTCGCTCCCAAGCTGGGCCGCGGTCTGGGCCCCAAGATGGGCCTCGGGGCCAGCCTCGGTGTCGGCACGGACCCCGTACAGATCTTCAAGGATCTCGCGGCACAAGTCGTTGCGGTCGACCCGAGGGTCATCGAGCGCCTCGTCGACGCCTGCCAGCCATTCTCGAAACAACGCATCGGCCTCATGGGGCAGGGCGACCGTTCGAAGGGGCAGATAGGGCATGGCAGCAGGTCAGGGAGCGATGGAGCGAATCTCGAACAGCGTGGGTACGTAGTAACATACGTTCGGTCGTAAAGCCACAAAGAGTGGGCGACCGGATCTGGTTTTGGTGCGGCTTCTGATTCTAGAGACAAACGACATGCACGATATCTTGAGACAGCGCCTGCTGCGTCGCATTGAGACGCTGCCTGATGCGCAGGTGTACCAGGTGGTGGACTTTATCGAGTTTCTCGAGTCGAAGTATTCCGAGTCGCACCGGGCGCAACCGTCAGGGCTCCAGAAGTTTGCCGAGGGACTTGAAGACGAGTTGCGGCGGCACGCGGTCAGCCCCTCAATGTTGCGAGAGGCGTTTCAGCTCATCTCGTCGGCCGATCGTGTGCTGAGCGATGTGGCTCGCGCCGGGCGTGATCTGCTCGATGAATGGGCTCCGGCGCCGCGCGAGTCGTCGCCGCCACCAGCGTCATCGTCGCGCACAGCGCCGTCGTCATCGGCCGGCGAGCATCCTGGAGACACACCCGGCAACTCGCGCCCGCACGATGCTGACGACGCGCGTCTTGACCGACCCGGGGGCGACGCGTAGCCTTTCCCATGCCGGAATCAAGCCTCTCTCAGACCCTACGCCTCCCAGCGGAGCGCGCCTCGCGCTCGCTCGACCGGGGGGCGTTTTGCGTTTGTGAGCGGCGCCATTCATCAACCGTGCCCGTTCGCTCCCCCTCCTGATTCGAACCCGGTACCTGACACCGACGCCCATGTCTGACGCTGCACCCCGCCGTCACGCCGAAGTCGTGAAGACCGCCCTGACCTTTGATGACGTGCTGCTCGTCCCGGGGCACTCGTTCGTGCATCCGAAAGATTCGGTGGTTGCCACCCGTCTCACGCGCGGCATTTCGCTCCAGATCCCGCTCGTGGCGGCGGCCATGGACACCGTCACCGAAGCACGCATGGCCATTCAGATGGCTCGTGAAGGCGGCATCGGCATCGTTCACAAGAACATGCCGATGGAGCGCCAGGCCGACGAAGTTGACCGCGTGAAGCGCTCCGAGAGCGGCATGATCATGAATCCGATCACGCTCGCCCCCGACGCGACCCTGCGCGATGCGCACGGTCTGATGGCTCGCTTCTCGATCTCGGGCGTGCCCATCGTCGAGGCTGATGGGCGACTGGTGGGCATCGTCACCAATCGGGATCTGCAGTTCGAGACCAACCTCGACCAGTCGATCCGTGATGTGATGACATCGCGGGATCTTGTGACGGCTCCTGTCGGCACGACGCTCGATGAGGCCGAGCAGATTCTTCATGCCCACCGCATCGAGAAGCTGCCCGTGGTCGATGGTAGCGGAGTGCTGAAGGGACTGATCACCGTCAAAGACATCTTCAAGCGGCGCCAGTACCCGCACGCGTGCAAAGACGAGCATGGCCGCTTGCGTGTCGGGGCCGCCATCGGTGCGGGCCCGGGCGACCTCGATCGGGCCGGTCTGCTGCTTGATGCGGGGGCCGATGTGCTCGTCATCGACACGGCACATGGGCACTCCGAGGGCGTGTTGCAGGCGGTGGCCCGCACGCGGGGCCGTTTTCCCGATGCGCAGATCATTGCCGGTAATGTGGGCACCTCTGAGGCGGCTCGTGCTCTGATCGAGCGAGGGGTCGATGCTGTGAAGGTCGGGGTCGGGCCGGGTTCGATCTGCACCACGCGAGTAGTGACGGGCGTGGGTCTGCCGCAGCTGACTGCGATCATGGACGCCGTCGATGGAGCTGCAGGCGAAGTACCGGTGATCGCCGATGGGGGCATTCGCTATTCGGGTGACATCGTCAAAGCGCTAGCCGCCGGAGCCGAGTCGGTGATGATGGGCAGCATGTTTGCCGGCACCGAAGAGTCTCCGGGGGAGTCGTTCCTGCTCGAGGGGCGGCGCTTCAAGACCGTGCGTGGCATGGGCTCGCT
>CAYVPD010000038.1:0-9345 GCA_964453545.1 uncultured Gemmatimonadaceae bacterium | reverse complement strand
TCGACTATGTCGGTGTGCTTGGGCTCGAGCTCTTTGCCCTGCCTTCAGGTGAGTTGTGGGCTAACGAAGTCGCGCCACGGGTGCACAATACCGGGCACTGGACGCAAGACGGCGCCGTGACCTGTCAGTTCGAGAACCACGTGCGCGCGATTGCCGGGCTGCCTTTGGGGTCGACGAAGGCGGTTGGTGTCACCGAGATGTTCAACCTGCTCGGCACCGTGCCTGAGACGGCGGCCGTGCTCGCGGTCCCCCTGGCGCACCTGCACCTCTACGACAAGGCCGAGCGCCCCGGCCGCAAGCTGGGCCATATCAACGTGACCGGCGTCGATGCGCAGCAGGTCGCCAAGGCCGCCGCCCGCGTGCGTGCCCTCATCGAGGGGTCGCAGGGCGCGTAGCCCACGTTACGGCACGAGCTCGCGCACGGCGTCGGCATCGGCCAGGTTGTCACCGTCACCGGCCAAGACAATTTCTTGCCGGTAGCCGGGCACACGAATCCTGACGATGTGGCGAAAGGCCACGGCCAACGACTGCAGCATGACGGCATGCGCCTGTGAATTGGTATGCAGGTTGACCGCCACGACGCCGTCAGGTCGCAAAACGCGGCGTACATCGGCCACAAACGCGGCAGATATCAGAGCCTCGGGCACGCCGTCGGGTCCGAATGCATCGAGCATGATCCAGTCCCAGCGCGCCTCGGGCGCAGCGGCCACGAATTCGGCACCATCGCCAACAAAGGCGCGCACGCGGCTGCTGGGTCGAAAGCCGAACCACTCCTGCGCGACCCGCACGACCACCGGATCAATGTCGACGGCATCGATGCGCGCGTCAGGGCGCACCCAGCGAACGTAGGTAGGCATGGCCCCACCACCCAGCCCGATAAACAGCATGCGGCCATCTTCGGGTACCAGCTCGAGTGCGACCATCGCCACCCGCGTGTAGTCGAGCACGAGCCGCTTGGGCTCGCTGAGGTAGAGCGCCGTCTGCCGTGCGCCACCTGGGGTGAGATAGAGCTCGCGCAGGCCGTCGGGTTGCTCGACGACCTGAATGACCCCCTGAGGAGAGGGCTGCTCGAAGAGTACGGTGGGCTCGCTTCGGGGGCGAAAGATGGTCGCCAGCGCCAGTGCCGCCACAAGCGGCACGCCCCAGCGGCGCAGTGAAACCAGGACCGAAGCGACCGTCGTCGAGCGCGGGCCTGCGGCTACGTCATCGCCGCGCGACCCTCGGAAGCTCACGCGGGGGCGGGGAGGCGTGCTCATCGGCCTGCCCCCCCTGCGCTAGCGCCGCACCCGCGAAAGACCGTCACGCTGGGGTGGGGGTGTTCGATCTGCCAGGCGAAGTGCTCACCCAGCCATTCGAAGGTTTCAGGGCGGTAAAATGCGACATGCGTGAGGTCGCGGGCATACCACCACGAAGCAAAATCGATCTCTGAAGTGAGCGGTTGCGTCATGATCACGAGCGGGGCGTCGGGTGAGGCGAGCAAGCCGGCCAGTCGGGTGAAGTCGTCGATCGGCCGGTGAAAGTGCTCGGCGGTTTCGGTGCAGGTGACAAACGCCCACGGCCGGGACAGGGGTGCCGGGTCGGGGTGGTAGAACGGGTCGTAAAGCGCGGTAGGGTAGCCACGCTCTGCGAGCATCTGCGCCAGCGCAGGGCCGGGACCGGCACCATAGTCGAGTCCCTCAGCGCCGACGGGGCACCGGGCGGTAACGGCCTCAGCGGCCGGCTCGAGAAACTTGCGGTAGCCCGGGTCGGCGGGATCGTTGAGGTGCGTGTCGTAGCGGGCGCGTTCGGTCTCGGCATCGGGAAGCTCGCCGGGGTCGGCCGAGACGAGGCGGCAGGTTGGGCAATCACCGAAACGACGCCCCCGCTCATGTTCAAGTGGGGTCAGGTCCGGGCAGCCACACAGGGGGCATGCTGCGGTGCGGTGCTGCGTCAAACTCACTCGCTGCGTTCGTGTACGGCCACGACGGCCAGCGACACGATGATCATGACAAAGGCGGCGGCCGACAGCACGGGAATCGAGACGAAGCCGAAGACGGCGACGTGCCGTACGGAGCAGGGAGCTCCCTCGGAGCACGAAACGACGTTGGCCGCCGGCTGCAGCTGAATGAAGGTGTGGTACAGTGCGATCACGAGCCCGATCACCGGCAGCGGCATCACCAGGCGCCACAGCCCTTTCCACGGCAGGCTGCCGCGCCCGAGCGCACTCCCCAGCCAACCGCCGAGCAGCACCACGAGCGGGTACATGGCAATGCGCTGGTACCAGCACAGCACACACGGCGGAAACCCGACCACCTCGGAGAGATACAGGCTGCCGAGCATGGCCGAGGTGGCAACGAGCCACGCAAAACCGAGGGCGGCGGTGCTGAGGTTCGGAGACTGGCGAATGCGCTCACGCACCGGAGCACTGCCCAAGGCCAGCGCCAGCATGAGGGCGAGAGGCACGCCAATGACCGCCAAGGTGGCGAGGGATTCCAGCAAGAAGCCGTAGAAGGTCATGGCGGCGGCGGGCGGCTTGGGGCGAGGGGGTTCTCGACACGCTCAGGAACCCTAGATTCCGGTATTGCTTCGCAGATGTCCAGACTTTGCGGCTGGACCGATGCTCCTGCTCCGTGTCGTTTCGAGGATGCGCTCCATGAAGACGAATCGTTTGGGAATGTTTGGCACATCGGCCGCCACCGTGGCACTGGCCATCGCTTTGACGGCGGTTTCGGCGAGCACGGTACAGGCCCAGGACTTTCCCACCAATGATCCGGTGGTTCGCCAGATCTGGGCCGAGGGCATGGATCCTGAGCGTTCGCAGCTTGAGCCGCTGGCGCAGGCCCTGCTCGACTCGATCGGACCGCGGCTGTCGGGGTCGCCCGGCTACCAGCGTGCGGTGGACTGGGCCGTGGAGCGCATCAGCAGCTGGGGTGTGCAGGCCGAAAAGGAGCAGTACGGCACCTGGGTCGGATGGGAAACGGACTACATTCATGCCGATCTGATCGCACCGCGTCGCCGCTCGCTCGAGGCGCACACGCTCGCCTGGACGCCGAGCACCAATGGCCCGATCGAGGGTGATGTGGTCGCATTTCCGGCGCTGCGCTCGCAGGCCGAGTTCGATGCGTGGGCGGCGGAGGTGAGCGGCAAGTTCGTGCTGCTCTCGCCGGCTGAGCCAACGTGCCGTGCCCCGGAGTCGTGGAATGCCTTTGGTCAGGAGGGCGCGTGGGACCGAGTCCAGGCGCAGCGTCAGGAGATCGCCCTCGACTGGAATCAGCGTCTGCTGCCGCTGGGCGGGCAGGTGCGGGTGGCGCAGGCCCTGGAAAATGCCGGAGCGGCGGGCATCATCACCTCGCGCTGGTCCGAGGGTTGGGGCGTCAACAAGATCTTTTCGTCGTCGACGCGTGAAATCGCCTCGATCGACGTATCGTGCGAAGACTTCGGACTGCTGACCCGCCTGGCCGAAAACGGGCAGGGCCCGCGCATGCGTCTGGACGTCGAGGCGCGCGTCACCGATGCGCAGGCACCGATGTACAACGTGATCGGGCGCATTCCCGGCACCGAACTGCCCGACGAATACGTCTTGCTGACCGCCCACATCGATTCGTGGCATGCCGCGTCGGGCGCGACCGACAACGGCTCAGGCACGACGATGATGCTCGAAGCGTTCCGTTTGCTTACGGAGGCGTATCCCAACCCGCGTCGCACGATTCTGCTGACGCTCTGGGGCGGTGAGGAGCAGGGGCTGGTCGGCTCCAACGCCTTTGCCGAAGACCACCCCGAGGTCGTCGACGGGCTGCAGGCTGCCTTCAATCAGGACAACGGTACCTGGCGCGTGGACTACATTCGCATGCAGGGTTTCACCGGAGCCGGTGCGCACTTCGGACGTTGGTTCAGCCTGATACCCCGTGAGATCAGCCAGTTCGTCGAGCTCGACATTCCCGGTGAGCCCGAGCGCGGCGGATCCGATCACATGGCCTTCATCTGCCGTCAGGTGCCGGGCTTCCGCCTGCAGTCGAACTATCCCGACTACCGGCAGTACACATGGCATACGAACCGCGACACCTACGACAAGCTGGTGTTCGAAGATCTTCGTCATAACGCAACGCTGGCCGCCATGCTGGCCTACGCAGCATCTGAAGATCCCGATCGTGTGCCCAATGATGTGCGCGTCGTGCCCGAAGGGCCGCCGCTCAGCGGTCAGTGGCCCGCCTGTTCCACCGCGCGTCGTAGTTGGGATGGCATCTCGCCGCGGTAAACGGCTGAGACAACGCTTTTACATAGACACGCATGATGGCCCAAAAACCCTTCCCCCTGAATTCGATCTCGGTGATCGGCCGCGCTATAATCGGCCGTGCCGTAATCGGCCGCGCTGGCACCGCACTCGCGGCATGGCTTGTGATCGCAGCGTGCAGTGGCGGCGAATCTCCCACCACGCCGGGTGACAATGGAGGTGGTACGGTGACGCCGCCCCCGCCGCCGCCGTCCCCCAACGTCGATCCGACGGCCAGCTTTACGACGAGCGTCGACTTCGGCACGGCACCGCTGCAGATCAGCTTTGATGCCAGCGCATCGAGCGACAGTGACGGCTCGATCGCCAGCTATGCTTGGCAGTTCGGGGGCGACGCGACGGGCAGCGGACGCCAGACCAGCCACACCTACGAAGCGGGCGGCATCTTTGTCGTCACGCTCACGGTCACCGATGACCGTGGGGGTACGGCCCAGGCGAGCGACACCGTGTTTGTCGGCAGCCCGGCGGGATCGGGCCCGAATCGGGTCGAGGGCATCATCTGGTTCGACCGCAACTCCAACGGCGAGCAGAACGCGGGGGAGCCAGGCACGGAGCGCGCGATCGTCTACCTCGACGCCGATGCCGACGGGGTGCGTGATGCGGGTGAGGTGATGGTCTTCACCGACGAAAACGGTGCCTATCGCTTCGAGGGCCTGGCCAGCAACGCCGTCGTGCGCGTGACGCAGGAACTCGGCTTTGGCTGGACCAACACCACGCCCGGGCTCGGGTCAGAGGCTGCAGCGGCCGCGGTGCGGCAGCGGGCGGCGCAGTTTGCACCGGAAGCGCTGGGCGTGTCGGGCCCGGCCCGCATCGTCGGGGGTGACGATGCCGACATCGCCAACTATCCGTTCCAGGTCGCGCTGCAGCGCAGCGGTTTTCAGTTCTGCGGTGGCACGATCGTCAACAGCCGCTGGGTACTGACTGCCGCGCACTGCGTGGAGCCGCCTCGCGTCGCGAGTGAAATCACCGTGCTCGCCGGGACCGACAACCTGCGCCAGGGCGGGGTGCCCGTCGGCGTGACGGCGATTCGTCTGCACCCCGACTACGGCGATGGCCTTGAGGCCGATGTCGCATTGCTGCGCCTCGACGAAGAGGTGCTGATTCCGCGGCCATTCTTGCAGCGGCCCGATCAGCCGGAGTTTTCGGTGCCGGGCATGATGGCGCGGGCCATTGGCTGGGGGCAGATCAACACCGACGGCGGTGACTCCGATCAGATGAAGGAGACCGATCTGCCCGTGCTCAGCAATGCACAGTGCAACCAGATCATCGGTGAGATCTACGGGGTCATTGGCCCGCGCAACATTTGCGCCGGAGCATCCGATCTCGGTCGGGGCGTGTGCTTTGGTGACAGTGGTGGCCCGCTCATGATGGATTCCGATTTGGGTTGGGTGCAGATCGGCATCTCGAGCTTTCTCGTGCCGCGCAGCGTCTGTGGCTCGCAGCCGCAGGCCTTCGCCCGTGTCTCGGCTCTGCTCGATTACATCGTGAGCATCGGCGGCATCGAGTCGTCAGGGTATTACGAGTTTGACTTGACCGAAGTGAGCGACCCGGTCGCCAACTTCGGGAATTTTCACTGATCGGACGCGCCTAGCGGCCGGGCCGCAGGCTGCGCGCGGATTTAGCGCGTCGAGCCGGCGTACCCGGTCAGCTCCACGTATCCGCGGCCGGCGAGTTCCCTTGAGGCTCGTCGGCCGCTCACGTCTACCGCGCCTTCCCAGTATCGCACGGTGACATCGAGCTCTTGGTCAAGCAGCACCGGCTCGACCTCGAGCTCCAAGTCGATTTGCGGCACATCGATGCGCCATCCTGAGGGATAGCTTGCGCCGTCGATGGGGCTGGTCCAGCGCCCCGTGGGCGTCAGCGTGTAGTCGGCCGACTCGAGGTGCAGCACATAGCCATCGGGGGCCACCCATACCCCCTGGCTCTCCGGGCTCGGCGTGCCATCGGCCTGACGAATATCGTAGACCATGAGCTCGGCACCGTCGTCGAACTGCAGGGAGAACCAGTCCCAGCCGACCTGCCCCTCGCCCAGGGCGCTGGTGCTCCACTCGCGATCGAGCCAGGCCAGCCCTTCGACGTCGATCACCTCTCCGTCGATCTCGAGCGTGCCGCCCGCCGTCAGTCGCGGATAGCTGTAGTAATACGACGCGTTGCCCGGTTCCGGACCCTTCTGGCTCAGCCCCTGATCCCCCTGCAGCACGATGTCTTTGCGGGGCACAAAGGCGAGGGATAGCGCCACGCCCTCATCAGCCGCCCACAGCCGCATGGGCCAGCTTCGCTCGGGGTTGGCCGGCCCTTCGATGCGCCAGTCGTCGAGCCAGATGCGCACCGGGCTCTCAGCGCCCGCCTCGGCCCCGGCCAGGCCTGCGCCACCCCGCGTGAAACGCTCAAACTCGGAGAAGCGGTTGCCCTCGACGTCAGTCACCGTGAAGTGCCCCATGTACATCTGGGGCGTGATCCAGGTGGAGGTCGAGTCGGGGGGCACTGCGCTGCCGGTCGATGCGACAGCGTCCGGAGCGCCGGCGGCGCCGGGTGCTGCAGACGCGGCTGGGGCCGCTGGCGCGTCAGCGGCCTCGGGATCGGCGCTCACAGGGCGCAGCGCGCTGCGGAAGATCGTGAACTGAAACCCGAACCGTCGGCCGTCACGAGCATCGAGATTGCCGGTGAAATACCACCACTCGGTACGAAACTCGGGGTGGGCCCCGTGATCACGCGGAAACTCGAAGGGGCGCGGTGCAAAGGCACGTGCATAGCCAACGGTATCGGCGCCACCCATGGCTTCGGCCAGCGACAACGAGGCCGATACGTTGCGCGCGTCATCGCCGCGTGAGCTGAGCAGCCACACCACGATGAGAGCGAGCGGCAGGAGGGCCCAAAGGGCCGGCTTGCGGGGCAGGGAGGTGTTCATTCTTCGCGAAGCGCCAAGGCGGGAGAGGTGCGGGCCATGCGCCATGCCGGGTAGAGTCCGGCCAGCAAGGCACCGATCAGCGCCAGCCCGAGCGCCTGAAGCAGCACGGTCGGGTCGGTCTGCATGTCGAGCGTCCAGCCAAAGGAGCGCCGGTTGACCACGTGGATCATGACCGCGGCGAGTATGAGTCCGAGCGGCATGGCCAGCAGCCCGGCGACGAGCCCGAGCACTCCGGTCTGGGTCGTGACCAGCCCCCAGACCTGCTGTGGTGTGAGCCCGTTGGCTCGCAGCACGCCGAGCTCGCGCGCCCGTTCGAGCTGGAGCGCCATGAGCGCGGCCAGCACGCCGATGAACGCCACGATGAAGGCCAATCCGCGCAACACGGCGGTGATGGCAAAGGTGCGGTCAAACACCTCAAGTGAGGTGGCGCGCAACTCGGCATTGGAGCGGATCACGATCGCCTCGTCGGGTCCGGCGGCCTCGCGCAACGCGCGAACGACGGCGTCGGTTGCAGCGGTGCGTTCGGGGGCGGTGATGCGCGCCGCCGGACCGTCATTCGCGGACGCGGCCCCGAGAAAGATGCCGAGCGAGGTGATGCCCCGGTCGTCCATGACAGCGTTCCAGGTATCGCGCGCCATCATGATGACGCCCTGCTCCGAGCCGTAATCGCGAAACACGCCGGCGATGGCAAAGCGGGTCGGGCCGGCATCGGTGTTCAGCTCGAGGGAGTCGGCGACGCCCAGCCCGCTTCGCCACGCGAAGGGCTCGCTGACGATGACGGCGCCCTCGTTGCGAAAGGCGCGGAGCGCTGCGGTGGGGTCGCCCTCAAGGAAACGGAATGCGGCCTCGCCTCGCGGGTCGAGCTCGAGGGCAACCACGCGATTGACGCCGTAGTCGGTGATGATCTCGGTGCCCCGGTAGGTGCTGACGCCGTCGACGCCGGGCACGGCACTCAGGCGGGCGATCAGCGCCGGGTCGAGGGTGCCCTCGGCCCGCGAGGCGATGGGGCTGGGCGGCGAGATGTAGATATCGGCCTGCAGGGTGTGGTCGAGCCAGGCGACGACCGTGGAGCGGAACGACTGGATCATGATGCCGAGCCCGACCGTGACGCTGACGGCAACGACGAGCGCGGCAATGGCGGGCGCGGTTCGCGACAGCGCGGCGGTGACGCTGCGAGCGGCCATGGTGCCGAGAATGCCAAGCGTGCGCGACAGCAGCGGTGTGACGGCGTGCACGAAGCGGGTGGTGGCGAGCGGGGTCACCAGGGCGGCGCCGATGAGCACGCCGAAGAGGCCGATGAAGCTGACGCCGACGGAGCGGGAGGGGATCACGAGCAGGGTGAGGCCGGCCACGAAGAGGCCGGCGCCCGCGAGTGCGGCGCGGGGCACGAGGCGGCGCATGCGGTCTTCGCCGAGGGAGCGCACGAGCGTCGCGCGCGGGGGGGCGTTGACCGCTTCGCGCACCGCCGGGGCGGCGGCCAGCAGCGTGGAGCCCACCCCAAGCACGGCGCCCTTGAGCAGCACCAGCGGCGGGAGCGAGAGCGACTGCACGCTAAGCACGAAGTACAGGTCGTTGATGGTCTGGGTGACGAGCCCGACGAGCCCTCGGCCGAGCACGACGCCGATCACGAGCCCGAGCGAGGTGCCGATCACTCCGGTGACGACCGCTTCGCCGCCGACGAGTCGAATGATTTCGATGCGGGTGACGCCGATGGCACGCAGGGCACCGAGCAGCTCGCGGCGGCGCACGACCGAAAAGGTCATGGCGTTGTAGATCAGGAACATGCCGAAGACGAGGGCGAGCAGGCTCAGTGCGGTCAGGTTCAGGTCGAACGCACGCAGCATGCCTTGCAGCGTGTCTGCACGCGCACCGGCGGGCACGAGCCGGGCGCCTGCCGGCAGCACGGCCTCAATCGCCGCTGTCAGCGAATCGGCCCGGTCTTCGTCGATGATCAGGTCGACATGCGTCAGGCGACCCGGCCGGCCGGCGAAGCCTTGCGCCGTGCCGATGTCGGTGAGAATCAGGTCTGCCAGACCCTGCCGGGCCAGGTCGTCTTGTGGCGTGATGAGCCCAATAAGCAGGGCACGGCGCGTGCGGCCCTCGACCGTCAGCGTCAGGGTGTCGCCCGGCGTGACGCCGGCCTCGGCCGCAGCGGGGGCTGAGACCAGCA
>CAYVPD010000037.1:0-9377 GCA_964453545.1 uncultured Gemmatimonadaceae bacterium | reverse complement strand
CTTGGGCGCCATGATGATGGTGATGTGCGTGCAAATAGTTGCTGTTCATGGCGATTAATGAAACGCCAGATCTCGCGATGGGCAAGAGGCAGCGGCTCAACGAGGCTTGTGGCACGAAGTACGCGCAAACCCGCATTTGCTGCGGAACCCCGGCTGCGATTTCGGGGTTCGCCGAATGCCATGGACGACTTCATACGCATACGCGGCGCGCGTCAGCACAATCTCAAGAATTTGTCGCTCGATCTGCCGCGGCGTGCCCTCACCGTCGTCACGGGTCCGTCAGGGTCAGGCAAGTCGTCTCTCGCGCTCGATACACTCTTTGCCGAAGGCCAGCGGCGGTACGTCGAATCGCTCTCGACCTATGCGAAGCAGTTTCTCGATCGCATGGAGAAGCCCCTGGTGGAGTCGATCGAGGGCATCTGCCCGGCGATCGCCATTGAGCAGACCAATCCCACAAAGACCTCGCGCTCAACCGTGGGCACGGCGACCGAGGTCTATGACTACCTACGATTGCTCTGGTCGAGGGCCGGGGTCACCCTGTGTCCCGAGTGTGCACGCGAGATTCGGCCCGACACGGTGTCCGGGGCCGTTGACCGCGTGCTTCGGCTCGAGCCTGGCACGCGCTTCATGGTGACCTTTCCCCTGCCCGTCAGCTCTGAAGTCACCCACATCCAGATCGTCGAGGGGCTGCGTTCCTTGGGCTTCGTGCGCGTGCTGGTCGACGGGCAATCGCTCGACCTCGGCGACGAGGCCGCCCTCGATGCCAAGCGCGGTCACGACCTCGCTGCGGCTGACGAGGTGCTGGTGGTCGTCGATCGTCTGGCCATGCCCCGAGCGTCCGCAAACGACGGCGCAGAAGAAGATCGAGCTGCACTCGCAGAGCGACTCGCAGACTCGGTCCACACGGCATTCCAAGAGGGTGAGGGAGAATGCCGCGTGCTCGTGATTCAGGGCGAAGCGATGGAAACGCTGGCCTTCACGGAGCACATGCGGTGCCCGCAGCACCCTGACATTCGCTTTGCAGAGCCCACGCCGCGGCTGTTCAGCTTCAACAACCCCTATGGCTCGTGCGCGACGTGTACCGGGTTTGGGGCCGTCTTGGAGTACGATCTGAATCTGATCGTGCCCAACCCGAGCCGCTCCCTCGACGAGGGCGCGGTCGACCCTTGGACCAAGCCGCGCTACGAGCGCGAACGCGACCGGCTGCGGGCGTGGGCGCATCAATGCGGTGTTTCGGTGTTCAAGCCATGGAGCGAGCTACCCCAAGAATTTCGACAGGGCGTGCTGCATGGCGTGCCCCGCGCGAAAGGGAGCAAGGCCGGCGCGAGCTCCGGATTCCAGGGCGTGCTGCCCTTTCTGAAGAGCCGCGAGTCGAAGCGCTACAAGCAGTACATCAGAGTCTTTCTGCGGCAGTATCAAAGCCCGCTGGCGTGTCCCGACTGCGGCGGCGCCCGCGTGCGTCGAGAGGCCCTCTGGGTTCGCGTCGCAGGGCGTACGATCGGCGACATTGTCGAACTGCCGCTCACCGACCTGCGGGCGTGGGTGCAGGAACTCGAGCTCGATGAGATGCGGGCCCAGATCGCTGAGACGATTTTGCGAGAGATTCGGGCGCGCACCGGATTTCTTGTCGACGTCGGGCTTGGCTACCTCACCCTGTCCCGGCAAACCCGGAGCCTCAGCGGGGGTGAGGCGCAGCGCATCAACCTGGCCAATTCTCTCGGGTCTTCTCTGGTTGATACGCTGTATGTGCTCGATGAGCCGAGTGTCGGGCTGCACCCGCAAGACACCGACGCTCTGCTGCGACTGCTGGCCCGTCTGCGCGACACCGGCAACACGGTCGTCGTCGTGGAGCATGATTCGGCGGCGATTCGCGCGGCCGATCACATCGTCGAGCTTGGGCCCGCCTCGGGAGAAAAGGGCGGCGACCTTGTTTTTGAGGGCTCGCCGAACGCCCTCATGACGGCCGACACCGTCACGGGCCGCTACATCTCCGGGCGCGCCGCGATCAAGGTGCCCGAGCAGCGTCGCCGTGCCGGCCCCCATTGGCTGCGGCTTCGGGGCGCAACCCTGCACAACGTTGCGGGGGTCGATCTCGACATTCCTCTGGGCACGATGACCGTCGTCAGCGGTGTCTCGGGGTCAGGCAAGAGCACGCTCGTTCATGACGTGCTGTTTCGTGCCCTGGAGCAGGAGCTCGGTGCCGGCGAGACGAGCGCCAAGGAGCATCTCGGAGAGGCGGTCGGGCAATACGACTCGTTGCAGGGCGCCGATCGACTGACCGAGGTGGTGCGCGTCGATCAGAGTCCGATCGGGCGCACCCCGCGCTCCAATCCCGTGACCTATATCAAGGCATGGGATGAGATCCGGCGCATCTTTGCCGCGCAGCCGCTGGCGCGTCAACGGGGCTATACCAGCGGCACCTTTTCGTTCAATACGAAGGGCGGGCGCTGCGATGCCTGCGAGGGCGCGGGTCAGGTGCAGATCGAGATGGTGTTCATGGCCGACGTGTTTGTACCGTGCGAGGTCTGTCGAGGCACGCGCTACAAGCCTGAAGTGCTCGATGTGACGGTCCGCGGACGCAGCATTGCCGAGGTGCTTGAGCTCACGATCGACGAGGCCATTCGCTTCTTTTTGCGCGAAGACCGGCTCGGAAAGATTCTCTGGCACTTGCAGCAGGTGGGGCTGGGCTATCTGCGGCTGGGTCAGCCGGCGCCGACCCTGAGCGGAGGAGAGGCGCAGCGGCTCAAGGTCGCCCGCGAGCTGGCGGGTGTGGCCGGCCGCAAGGGGCGCAAGCTGTACCTGCTCGATGAGCCGACGACGGGGCTGGCCGGTGACGACGTGCGCAAGCTGCTCGCCGTGCTGCATCGGCTGGTTGATGCGGGCCATACCGTGGTGGTCATCGAGCACAATCTCGATCTGATCAAGAGCGCCGATTGGCTGATCGACATGGGCCCCGGCGCGGGCATTCATGGCGGACACATCGTGGCAGCCGGCGCGCCGGAGGCCGTCGCCGAGATCGAGGCGAGCCCGACAGGCCGGTATCTGCGCAGCGAACTCGGTCTGTCGGCGTGACGGCGTTACGCATTGGCATCGACCTGCGGGTGCTCGATGCGCCGACGCCCGGGCAGCAGCGCTATCTCTGGCGGCTTGGGCACAGCCTGGCCGCCCGGGGCCACGAGGTCGTGTTCACGACAGCACGGCACTCCCCGGTGCAGATCACAGCGGCCAACGCGTCGGCCGTGCGCATCGAGTCACTGGCGGGGCTCTCGACGCGCGAGGTTGCGCAACGCATCGCTGGGCTCAAGCTCGATATCTTGGTCGCAAATCCGGAGCGCTCCCGCCATTTTCGCCGGGTGCGGCCCAACCTGCTGCGTTCCGCGTATGGCACACAGCAATACAGCCAGAAGCTGCGATCCTTTCGGCATCCTCTGAGTCAGTCGCTTCGCCGCATCTGGCGCAGCAATCCGTGGCTTGGCCTGCAGCGAGCCTGGGAGCGTCGTTTCTATGAAGACGCCGCGCCTGCGCCATGGGTGATCGCGCAGTCGAACTACATGCGGCGGCAGATCACCGACAGCTATCGCGTGCCGGAGGATCGGGTGCAGGTGATCTACAACGCGGTGGATCTCGAAGCCTTCAATCCCCATCGCCGTCAGACGTTGCGCAGTGACGAGCTTCGACAGCAGCTGGGCATCTCGCCCCAGGCCTTCGCTTTTCTTGTGGTGGCCCACAACTACCGACTCAAGGGGCTGTGGCAGGTGCTGGAGCACATCGCCGCGTTGCGCCGAGCCGGAATTCCGGCGCATCTGCTGGTCGCTGGGCGTGGTACTGGTAACGCGCAGCGGCGACAGGCCGATCGTCAGATCCAGCGCCTCGGGCTGCAGGCCCATGTGACCCGGGTGGGGGGCGTTTCAGATCCAGTGCAGCTCTATGCCGCGGCTGATGCGCTGGTGCACCTGACCTGGCACGACTCGTTCGGGTTCGTAGTGCTTGAAGCCATGGCCTGCGGCTTGCCCGTGATTACGACTCCGTGGGCCGGCGCCAGTGAGCTGGTCGAGCCCGGCGTTTCCGGCTTCATCGTCGACCCTGCGCGCACCAGTGACGTGCGCGATGCGCTACTTGAAATGACCCAAGAGGCGACCGCCGATCGCTTCGGCGCAGCGGCTGCGGCGCGCGCTCTTGAGCATGGCGAGCCGGAGAATTTTGTGCAGGTTGAAACCCTCATGCGCACGGCCGCGGAAGACACCCCCGTGGCCGTGCGCCTCTGAGGAACGGCTCGAAGAGATTACTCGCCCTGACCGAGTGAGTAGCCGCGCTCACCATCAAACGTGTAGAGGTGCTCGGTCTTGATGACCTCACACTTCGACGCGTGAACCTGCGTCAGCAGGCGCAGAACGGCATCAAAGTTCGTAGTGGCGCCATCAGACGGCACGAAGCGGCAGCGCCAGTGGTCAGTCGTGAAAGTTTCGGGGATTCCACCCGGATACACCTTCACCCCGCGGTTCGTGATCATCTTGAGCTTCCAGCCACTCGCAGCCGCGGCGTCGTCGAGCGTCTTGCCGAGCACGTTGGGGTCACGATCGGCCTCGCTCCAGTCGACGAAGACATCGACGCCTACGAGCTCTTTTTTGGCGATCGGCATCTCGGGCACCTCGATATTGATGCCGCCCGCCCGATACTTGATCGGGCTCAGCTTGGCCGGCGTGTCACCGAGACGCTCGATCACGGCATCAGTAAAGTGCTCGGTTGTGACCTCTTTGGCGCTCAGGCCGGGGCGGAAGATGTCGGCCGTGTGCACGCCGTCTTCGAGCGTCTTGAGCCACGCGTTCTGAATCAGCGAGGCCACATCAGATTGTCCGACGTGCACCAGCATCTGAATGGCCGCGGCGAGCAGCCCTGACGGGTTGGCGATGCCCTTGCCGGCGACGTCAGGAGCCGAGCCGTGCACCGCTTCGAACATGGCAACTGACGGGCCCACATTGGCCGATCCACCGAGCCCGACCGAGCCGGCGATTTGCGACGCGATGTCAGAGAGAATGTCGCCGTAGAGGTTCAGCGTGACGATCACGTCGAAACGCTCCGGCTGAGCTGCGAGCCGGGCGGCACCGATGTCGATGATCTGGTGATCGCTCTCGATGTCGGGGTAGAGGGCCGAGACTTCTCGAAAGACCTTGTGAAACAGGCCATCGGCGTGCTTCATGATGTTGTCTTTCGTCATGCAGGTGACCTTCTGACGGCCGTAGGCACGGGCGTACTCAAAGGCATAGCGCACGATACGCTCGGTGCCCGGCCGGCTGATCAGCTTCAGCGTCTGCACGACTTCCTGCGTCTGCTGATGCTCGATCCCCGCGTAGAGGTCTTCTTCGTTTTCTCGAACGATGACCAGGTCCATGCCGGGGTGCGGCGACGACACGAAGGGCGCATACGACTTCGAGGGCCGCACATTGGCGAAGAGGTTGAGTGACTTGCGAATCGTCACATTCAAGCTCTTGTAGCCGCCGCCCTGAGGCGTAGTGATGGGCGCCTTCAGAAAGACCGGGTTGTTCCGGATCGTCTGCCACGCATCTTCGGGAATGCCTGACGTGTGCCCCGCGAGATAGGCAGCTTCGCCGATATTCACCCGATCATAGATGAGCGGCGCCTTGGCCGCCTCGAGCACCCGCAGGGTGGCCTCCATGATCTCGGGACCGATTCCGTCGCCATGGGCGACGGTGACACGGGGAAGCTGCGCAGACGAATCGGAGCTCATCAGGGGGTTCCTCAACAAGGGGCGTGAGAGGGAGTCAAGATGCCGGCCCGAACCTTGTCTCACGCGAGAACCGGGTCAAGGGTGGGGCGCAGCCGACTCTGGCTGCTTCGCCTGGGTACGCTGTTCCATCCTGCAGGGTCTGCGCCGCGACCGCCGGCTTGTGCCTCAGACCCGCAACCTTCGGCCCTCGCCCGACGTACGACATCGCGTGCCACACGACAGCCTGATTTCACACCTGCGTTTTCGAGTTTTCTGCCAACACGAGGCTTTTCGATGCACCGCCTTTTTCTGCCCGCAATTGCGGCATTTCTGCTGATGCCGGTATCGCTGCAGGCGCAGTCGTCTGCCCTGCGGGTGCCCGAGATCCCGGTCGAGACCTTCACGCTCGACAACGGGCTGCGGGTCATCGTTTCTGAAGACCATTCGACGCCCGTGGTTGCCGTGAACATGTGGTACCACGTCGGCAGCGCTCATGAAGAGCCGGGCCGCTCAGGTTTTGCTCACCTCTTTGAGCACATGCTCTTTGAGGAAACCGAAAATCTCGCCGACGGGCAGATGGACGAGCTCGTCAATCGCGCAGGTGGCTTTAATAATGGCACGACTAACACTGATCGTACGGCGTATTTCGAGGTACTGCCGTCGAATCGCTTGAACCTCGCCCTCTGGCTGCATGCCGAGCGCATGGCCCGGCTGCGGGTGAGTCAGGAGAACTTCGACACCCAGCGCGAGGTGGTAAAAGAGGAGCGCCGCTTGCGGGTCGAAAACCAGCCCTATGTCGGGGCTCAGCTGACGCTCGATACGCTGGCGCAGCAGGACTATCGCCCATATGCCCATACCGTAATCGGTTCGATGGATGACCTCAATGCGGCCACACTCGACGATGTGCAGGCGTTTTACGACAACTACTATACGCCCAACAATGCCGTGCTGGCCATTGTGGGCGATGTGACCGTCGATGATGCGCGCGCGCTGGTCGAGCAGTACCTCGGCGACATTCCCGCGGGCCCCTCGGTGCCCTCGCTTCCGGAGCCGCCCTCAGTGCCGCGTACCGATGGTGAACTTCGGGTCAGCGTCGATGACCCGCTGGCGCAGCTGCCGCTGGTCTGGATCGCCTACAACCTGCCGCCGGGTGACTCTGACGATCACTACGCTTTGGCGATGCTGAGCCAGATCTTGTCGACGGGGGAGAGCTCGCGGCTGCGTGAGCGGTTGATCAACCGCGAGCAGGCCGCGCTTGAAGTCTTCGCGCAGGTCGATCGCCGCATCGGTCCCGGGCTGTTCTTCTTTGGCTCACTACCCAATCAGGGGGTCGAGGTCGAGCGCCTTGAGACCCTCATCGAAGAAGAGATTGCTCGCCTGCGCGACGAGCCTGTGTCTCAGCGGGAGCTCGACAAGGTGCGCAACCAGTTGCTCACGCAGGCCGTGACCCAGCGTTTGACAGTTCAGAGCAAGGCTTCGCTGCTGCAGGCGGCGGCGTTGATGCAGGGAGACGCAACACGGGTCAATGACGAGCTTGTCCGCTACCAAGCGGTTACGGCTGAAGACATTCAGCGTGTGGCCCAGACCTATCTTGTGCCGACCAATCGCACGGTCGTGCTTGCGGTGCCGGCGCGTCCGGTTGGGGAGTGAGCGAACTATGAACCAATTTTCTTTTGCTCTGCGCGTGATTCTGCTTCCGACCCGCACCCTTGCCGCTGCAGTGGCGCTGATCCCGCTTGGCGGGCTGCCGATGGCGGCGTCAGCCCAGCAGGCCCCGCCAGAGCCCCTCGAGATTCGCGAAGTCGAGTTTCCCGAGTTTGAGGAGCGCACGCTCTCCAACGGGGCACGACTTATCGTGGTCCCGCAAAACGAGGTGCCATTTGCTACGCTGAACCTGGTCTTGCCGGCGGGCTCCGTGGCTGATCCGGAGGGTCGTGAGGGTACAGCATCGTTTGTCGCTCAGCTGCTTGAGCGCGGTACCTCGCGGCGTTCGGCCGAAGAATTTGCTGAGGCTGTAGACTTTCTCGGGGCCTCGTTCGGGGCCTCGGCGTCAGACGAGTGGACCACCGTGACGCTTGCTGCGCTCAGCTCGACGCTCGATGAGGGTCTCGTGCTACTGGCCGAGATGGTGCTCGAGCCGGCCTTTGCCGACGAAGAGCTCGAGTTGCTGCGCACCCGCAGCCTCTCAGGATTGCAGGTCGCACTCAGTCAGGCGTCGGCCCTCGCAAGCCGCGAGTTCACCCGTTTGCTCTACGGCGCACACCCCTACGGACGCCTTGAGACGCGGGCCTCGCTCGAGGGCATCACCCACGCCGATGTGCTCGCGTTCCACGACACCTGGTATCGTCCCGAGGGAGCGCTTTTCGTGGTGGCCGGCGCGGTTGATGCCGACGCGATTGCGGCGAGTCTCGAGCAGGCGTTTGCCGACTGGACGCCGGGTGGCGTGCCAGCCGTAGCGTTTGCTGATGCGCCGACGCGTTCTCGCCCCGAGATCGTGCTCGTGCACAAGGCGGGCACGGTGCAGGCCGAGGTGCGCGTGGGCCATCTGCTCCCCGGGGGTGACTTTGACGAGGCCACGGCCTTGTCCGTCGCCAATCAGGTGCTCGGTGGTGGAGCTTCAGGCCGGCTCTTCAAGGTGCTGCGTGAGGAGCGCGGTTACACGTACGGCGCGTACTCCAACGTCTCGCGTGCACGTCGGGCATCGAGGCTCTCCGCCAGCATGGCGGTGCGCACCGAAGTTGCCGGTGAAGCGATTGCCGAGTTGCTCGACCTTGTCGAGCAGCTGCGCGAAGAGCCACTGCCGGCCGATGAGTTGTCCGACACCCAGTCGTATTTGACCGGCGTATTCCCGCTGCAGATCGAAACGCCGCAGCAGGTCGCCGCGCAAGTGACGAACAATCGATTGCTCGGGCTGTCTGAAGACGCCATCGAGACCTACCGATCCCGGGTTTTGGCGCTTGATACGGCCACCGTTCGTGGCGCCGCCGAGCGCTACATTCGCCCGGAGCAACTGGCCATCATCGTGGCCGGTGACGCCGCAGTGCTTCAGCCGCAGCTGGCTGCATTGGGGTCGGTGCGTATCGTCGATGCCGAGGGCAACGCCCTCACCATGGCTGACTTGGCGCCGAAGGCTGCCTCGCAGTCGTTCCACCTGAGCGGCCTGCAGCCGATCTCGCTGACCTACGACGTACTCCTGCAGGGTCAGGTGTTTGGTGAGGCGGTGCGCTCGCTCGAACAGGTCGATGAGGGCTGGCGCCTGAGCAGCGTGACCAACATCGGCCCGCAGAGCATCAACCAGCAGGTGGTGGTCGACATGAACCTTGGCTTTGTTTCGGTCAGCTCTGAGGCGGCCATGGGAGCCCAGTCGATGACGATGAACGCATCGCGAGAGGGTGATCGCATCAAGGGCAAGGCTGCGGCCATGGGGCAGGAGCAGGCCATCGACTTCGCCGCGTCGCCCGATCTCATCATCTCTGACGCGCTGGAGCTGGCCCTGTGGGTGGCCGTGCTCGAGCCCGGGGCTGAGATCTCGCTCCCGGTTGGTGTGCTGCAGAGCGGTACCACCGAAAACGTGACGCTGACGGTGGCCGCACGCGAAGAAGTAACCGTGCCTGCCGGCATGACCACGGCTACGATCGATGCAACGATAATC
>CAYVPD010000036.1:0-9379 GCA_964453545.1 uncultured Gemmatimonadaceae bacterium | reverse complement strand
TCAATGGTACGCCGGTGCTGTACGACGATTACCTCGCCGTGTATCGCAACCTCTACGACCAGACGCAGGCCGCGCAGGAAGAGCCGATTTCGACGCAGCAGAACAAGCAGATCGAGGATCAGGCCTTTGAAGACGTGGTCACCTCGATTCTCGTGCGTCAGGAGCTCGAGCGTCGTGGCATCGTCGTTACCGACGACGAGATCCGCGAGGCCGCGCGGTTCAGCCCCCCTCCCGGTCTTGCCCAAAGCCCGGCCTTTGTGGTCGATGGGCAGTTCAACTTCCAGCGCTACCAAGACTTCTTGGCAACGCAGGCTGACGATGCGCTGCTGCTTCAGCTCGAGGCGTACTACCGCGACCTGATCCCGCGCAGCAAGCTGATCCGTCAGCTCTCCGCGGGCTCGTATTTGTCCGACAACTTGCTCTGGCAGCAGTGGCGCGACCAGAGCGAGCAGGTTCAGATCCGCTACGTCGCCCTGAACCCCGCGCAGCGCATCGCTGACGCTGACGTGCAGGTCACCGACGCTCAGATCTCGGCCTATTACCGCGCCAATGAAGACGACTTCGCACAGCCGGCTCGTGCCTCGGTCATCGCTGCCGTGATTGGCAAGGCGCCGACGCCTGCTGACACATTGGCGGTCGAACAGCTTGCCGAAGACCTGCGGGTGCGTCTGTCTGACGGCGAGACGTTCGATGATCTGGCGCCGCAGTACTCCGCAGATCAGGGCTCTGCTGCTCAAGGTGGTGATCTCGGTGTCTTTGCCCGCGGCATGATGGTCGCGGCCTTCGACTCCGCAGTCTTCGCTGCGCCGGTTGGCCGTGTCGCTGCTCCCGTGCGCACAAACTTCGGATGGCATGTGCTGCAGGTCGACGAGCGCTGGGGACAGGATTCTGCCCGGGCCCGTCACATTTTGCTGCCGTTCGAGCGTACCGACGAGTCAGAGATTGCTCTGCTCACCCGCGCAGACTCGCTTGAGACGCTGGGCGAGGCCATGACGCTCACCGAGGCTGCGGCCGCTCTGGGTCTTGAGGTTGCCACTGTCGAGATCAATGAGGATTTCGCACTCGTCTCGGGTGCGGGCCAGATCGTTGAGGGCGCTGACTGGGTCTTCTCGGGCGAAGCCTCGGCTGGTGACGTGAGCCCCGTGTTTGAGAACGCCCAGGCGTTTTACGCCCTGGAGTTGGTCGAGTCGAGCCCGGCTCGTGTGCTTTCGCTCGATGAGGCGCGCGAGACCATTCGTCAGGTTCTGCTGATCGAGGGCAAGACCCGCCTGGCCGTCGAGCAGGCTCAGCCGCTCGTCGAGCGCACCCGCGGTGGCGAGCCCCTGCCGAACGTGGCGGCCGATGCTGGCCTCGACATTCGCTTGGCAGGTCCGTTCACGCGCGATGAGTTCGTGCCGGGGATCGGTCGCTTCAACGCTGCCGTCGGTACGGCCTTTGGTCTCGAGGTCGGGCAGATCAGCGATGTGATCGAGGCAGCCGGCAATGCCTTCATCATCGAACTGATCGAGCGCATCCCCGCCGACAGCACGGCATGGCTCGAACAGGTTGATGTCCAGCGCAACCAGGTCGCTTCCGTGCTCCAGCAGCAGCGGCTTGAGGAGTGGCTGGAGGGTCTGCGCGAAAACGCCCGAGTCGTTGACCGGCGCGAAGAGGTGCTGCAGCCGGTTGACGAGTCCCAGCCCCTTGGCTTGGGAGGCCCGTTCGGCTTCTGACGCTGACGCGGCAGTTCGCAACAACGCAGAGGGGGCGGATCGACGATCGATCCGCCCCCTCTGTGCATCTTCCGGCGTGTGCGCCCGGCTCAGCTCATTACGCGTCAGTTGAAAGCCGGCGAGGCTCTCCGTCGCCACGCTCGCTCGATGCCGTTGTCGACTCGGCCGTTGCCTGCTTCGAGCGCTCACTGACCGCACCCGGACCCGTCGCAGGCGGAGCGTGAATGGTCTTGCGCTCATCGGGGGCCTTGATCTCGTGCTCGATCTCACGAATCGAACCCTTGAATTCGCGAATGCCCTTGCCGAGCGACGATCCGATCTCGGGCAGTCGCTTGGCTCCGAAGAGCAGGAGAACCACAAGGAAGATCAAGATGATCTCCCACATTCCAAGTCCACCGATTCCCATGAGATCAACTCCGTTTGGCGAGGCAGAGCACCCTGCCCCGTACAGGTTTGCGTCAGATCAGCGAACGCGCGATCAACGCAACGATAAAGACGCCTGCGAGCGTCACCACGTTGAGATACACCGAAAACGGCCCAAGGGTGAACGCAAAGGCCACAAGATCGATCGACAACGGTCCGAGAGAAAGGGAGACCGAGGTCGTGAGGAACGATCGGGCCGCACTGTCGGGCAAAAAAAGCTCACACAGTTTGGTGAGCAAGCCCCCGAGAAACAGACCCCCAACCAAGGTCCAGATGACCTTGGTACGGTCGCGACGCTGGGCATCGAGCAGCATGGCTTCTCCTCACCTCCGGCGCTGGGTTGCGTAGGCGACACTGGCGCGCAAGGCATCGACGGCAGGACCGGGCTCGAGTTCAGACAGGGCCGTCTCTGCCTCTTCGGCATAACGCTGGGCCTGCCGACGCGCATAAGCCAGTCCGCCGCGATCTTCGGTGATCTCGATCACTCTGGAGATCTGATCGTCGGTGGGCTCGCGGTCGCCTGAAAAGAAGGCGCGAATCTCATCGAGCTCATCGGTGGTCACGTGCGGCAGAGCCCCAACGAGGGGCAGCGTCACCTTGCGCTCCCGCAAGTCGTGACCGGTCGGCTTGCCGGTTTCGGCCTCCGTTCCGGTGAAGTCGAGCAGGTCGTCAGCGACCTGAAATGCCATCCCCAGTGCATGACCAAAACGCCCAAGAGGCTCCCGGTATTCCGGCACCCCGACCAGCGCGCCCATTTCACAGGCCGCCTTCATGAGTGACGCCGTCTTGGCAGCGATGAGCCGGTTGTAGTCGTCTTCGCTGAAATCGAGCGCGTCATACGATGTGAGCTGGCGCATCTCGCCGACACTCATTTCGTTGGCTGCGTTCGCCATGACGCGCACTGCCTCCAGCATCTCGAGGCGTGACAGCTCGATGATGGCCCGGGAGTACAGATAGTCTCCCATGATGATGGCAACCTGATGGTTCCACAGTGCGTTGACCGTCGGCTGACCACGGCGAAGCACCGAGTGATCCACGGCATCGTCGTGCACGAGCGTCGCCAGATGGACGAGCTCGACCACGGCAGCCAGCGTCGTCGCGCGTGGGTCAGGGCGCCCACCGACCTGATTCGACAGCAGCGTGAGCGCCGGGCGAAACAGCTTGCCCCGAACCATCAGCAGGTATTCGTTGACCTCATCGACGAGGCCGAAATCGGCGACGACGATGCGGCGCAACTCATCGACGACCCGATCGAGGTCGTCAGAGACGAGCGACTGCAGCGCATCAAGCGTCGGTACCTCTGACGCCGCCACGGCTGATGAAGCGTTTTCAGGAAGGGTCACGCAATTCAGGGGGCTCGATGGGCGAGGTGACGCACGAGACGCCGAGACAGCAAGCGCTCCGGATTGGCATCGGAAAGCTTTAATCTGCCAGCAGCGACCGATAGCACAAGAGCATCGGGAAGCATGCCGATGACCTCGGTCGATGCGATGCGGCCTCCTGCAGCCGAAACCCGCGCTTCAATGGCGTCGAAGATCGCGGCGACATCTCGCCGCTCGACATCTTCAAGATTCATCGACAGCTGCACTCTGCCCTGCTCCTCAAGGGCCAGCGCCAGCGTGCGCAGCCCCTCGAAACCGCCACCGCTTTCGCGAAGCCCGGCGGCAATCGGGCGCAACGCTTCGACAGAGATGCCGTCGACGTCGACATTCCACGCCAGCAAAAGGGCCCGAGCCCCGACGCAGGTGATGCCTGCCGACACGTGCGGCTGACGGCAGTCTTCGGGGAGATCGGCTGAGGGCCGATCGACGCCCCAGCCGGCCTGGAGTGCCTCGAACCCCCCGTGCCGCAGCGACGGGAGGGAGCGCCCCGGAGGCGACGACATCCAGCCATACCACCACACGGGAATGCCCAGCTGCGAGATGCCCTGCCCGACGCGCTGGGCCGTATCGATGGCCACCTCACGCGGGGTATCGCCGAGCGGGATGACTGGAGCGACATCGAGCGCGCCCACCCGTGGGTGCACGCCCCGGTGATGCCGCAGATCGATGCGCTCGAGGGCGAGCCCGGCTGCTCCGACCAACGCACGCTCAATGGCGGTGGGCGCACCCACTGCCGTCACGACCGAACGGTTGTGGTCGCGATCTCTGGAGGCGTCGAGCACCTCGACGCCTGCGGCGCTCATGACGTCAACGACGTCACGAACGAAGCCCTCGTCCCGCCCTTCGCTGAAGTTCGGGACCGTTTGCAGGATCGCGTTCAGTTTCCGGCGCGCAGCCTCGCCACCTCTTCGCTCAGGCGGGGCAGAACCTCGAGAGCATCACCCACGATGCCATAGTCGGCCACCTGAAAGATCGGAGCGTCAGCGTCTTTGTTGATCGCAACGATGGTGCCAGACGTGCGCATGCCCGCCAGGTGCTGAATCGCACCCGAGATACCCACGGCAAAGTAGAGCTTGGGCGCCACGGTCTTGCCCGTCTGCCCGACCTGTTCGCCATGCGGGCGCCATCCGGCGTCTACCACGGCCCGTGAGGCACCGAGGGCGGCCTGGTCCGTGCCGAGGGCGTCACGCAGCGCTTCGAGCAAATTCCAATTGTCCGGCTCCTTCATGCCGCGACCGCCGGCCACGACCACCGAGGCCTCCGAGACGTCGAGATCGCCGCCGGCAGCCTCAAAGCCCACGACCCGGGTGCGGATCGCCGACGGGTCAATCTGGGGCGCAAACGACTCGACTTGGCCCGCAGCGGCCTGCTCGCGCAGCGCGAAGGCGTTGGGACGCAGCGTCGCCATGACGGGCGTCACCTCAGTCGAGAGGCGCGCGAACGCCTTGCCAGAGTAGATCGGCCGACGCAGCACGACCTTGCCGCCTTCGACCTCGAGCGACGTCACATCTGACGCGAGGGGCACGCCGAGAAGAGCCGCGACGCGGGGAGCCAGATCTTTGCCCTGGGCCGTGGCCGCGAAGAGCACGACACTGTAGCCACCCTCACGCACCGCCTGGGCCACTTCCGGAGCAAAGCCGTCGGCAACATACGAGGCCAACGCCTCGTGCTCGCCCACCTTGATGACCTCAGCCCCGTATGCCCCGGCGGAGGCCACGGCACCGGCGCTTCCCGGGCCGCCGAGCACAAGCGCGTGGGCCTTGCCGCCGAGCTTGGCAGCAAGCGCAGTGGCAGCCGAAACGACCTCAAGAGAAGCACCCCGAAGAGAGCCTTCACGCAGTTCGACAAAGGCGAGAACGTCGCCCATGAAATCCTCCAGATCAGTGCGGGAACGTCGAGACCGCTGCGGTCACGACAAAAAGCGTCACAGTACCTTGGCCTCTTCGCGCAGCAGGCGTACAAGCTCGGCAGCAGCCTCGGGGCCCTCGCCCACGATGCGCCCATCGGGTCGCTCGGCGGGAAGCTCGATCGCCTCAACACGCAGTTGCGGTGCCTTGGAGGCAGCCGGCTTCTCTTCGAGCGGCTTCTTCTTGGCCGCCATGATGCCCTTGAGCGAAGCATAGCGCGGCTCATGGGGACCCTTGGTGACCGTCAACACGGCAGGGAGCGACACTTCAACGACCTCGTGGCCGCCTTCGACCTCACGCTGGCAGGTGACCTTGTCGCCCGACACCTCAAAGGTCGAGACCGCGGTGACGCAGGGTCGACCCAGCAAGGTCGCCGTCATCGGTCCAACCTGCTGCTGGTCATCATCGGCTGCCTTTACGCCGAACAAGATCAGCGGGGCGTCGTGCGTCTCGAGTTCCGCGGCGAGCACCTGAGCCGTAGCAAGCCCGTCCATCGACGCTTCTCCCTCCAGCAGCACCGCGCGATCGGCTCCCATCGCCAAGGCGGAACGCAGCTGCTCTGCCACGCTTTTGTCACCAAAGCTCAGCGCCACCACCTCACCCTGGCCGGCAGCCTCGCGCGAGCGCAGGGCTCCCTCGAGGGCAAACTCGTCATAGGGGCTGACGATGTATTTGACCCCGCTCGAATCGACCGAAACGCCGTCACCGGCAACGCGAATACGCGTCTCGGTATCGGGGGTGCGCTTGATGCAGACAATGATGTTCACGACGTGACTCCTGTGCGATCTGCTGTGGAGAGCGAAGGCCTGAAGGGCGGCCTTCTGACCCGTAGTATTTCAAGCTTGACCTTATTCGTGCCGCAATCTAGAAAGCGCCGGGGTCCGGTTCAACTGATCGGGGCCACATTGAGCCCATCTTAGACCGTCGGGGCTACGTGAGCGTGGCTCCGGTTACGGCAAAGGCGACGAGTGCCGCCCCTCCGGCAACAAGTGCATAGGGCAGCTGCGTGCGTACATGATCGATGTGATCGGTTGCGGCCGCCATCGAGGCGATAATCGTGGTATCAGAGATGGGCGAGCAGTGGTCGCCAAAAATGCCGCCGGAGAGTGATGCGGCGACAAACGGTGCCAAGGGCAGTCCCAGCGTTTCTGCGGCTGGGACGGCAATGGGCAGCATGATACCGAAGGTGCCCCAGCTTGTGCCGGTCGAAAACGCGATACCACTCGCCACCACGAAGACCAGCGGCAAGAAGATGGCCGGCGGCAACACCCCCGCCGTGATCTGAGCGACATACGGGCCGGTGCCCATCGCCGATGCGACGTCTTTCAAGGCGAGGGCAAGCACGAGAATCAGCGCCAGCGGAACGAGTCCCCCAGCCCCGCGCAGCGCGAGCCGCACCAGCTCATCGATCGAATAGATCTTCTGCGACCGCAGAAGCAGCCACGCCGCAGCGAGCCCGGCTCCCACCGCCCAGAGTACCGAGGTCGACCCATCGCCCTCGCTCATCACACCGCCACCCGTAATCCACAGCCCCAGGGGCATGAAGAGCACCATCGTGGTGATCGGCAGGAGCATGTTGATGGCCCGAGGCCGCATGCCGTCAACCTGAGGAGGGGTGAGCACGGACTCGTCGATCATCGGCGTCGCGCCGGGCCAGAGCACCTGCCCTTCGGCGGCACGCCGCTCGGCCCGGCGCATTGGGCCGATATCGACATTCCAGATGGCGACGGCCAGGGCCAGGAGCACCGCGAAGATCGCATAAAAATTGAGAGCGATCGATTGCACGAAGACGCCGAGGGCATCGTCCACACCCAGCCCCGAGAGAATGCCGAGGTTGTAGGCACCCCATGCATTGAGCGGAATCAGAATGCAGATCGGTGCCGAAGTTGAGTCAATGATGTAGGCCAGCTTTTCGCGCGATACGCGGTAGCGGTCGACGAGCGGCCGAGCCACAGACCCGGCCACCAACACGGTGATGTTGGACTCGATAAAAATCACGACGCCGGTGGCCCAGGCGAGCAACCGCGCACCCCGCCCTGAGCGCACCCAGTTGCGCCGTTCGAGGGCCTGAATGAATCCCTGAACCCCACCCGACGCCTCGACGGTGGCGATCAGAGCGCCGATGACCAATGTGAAGAGCAGCACCCGCGTCTCGCCTGCATCGGCAAACACGTCGACAATCCCGTCGATCGATGCGGCCATGCCAGCGAGCGGGTTGCCCCCAGACATGAGTGTCCAGCCGAGCACGATGCCCCCCGCCAGCGACAGGTACACCTGCCGCGTGACGATGGCCAGCACGATGGCCACGAGCGGCGGCAAGAGCGACAACCAACTCGGTTCGAAAGTCATGAGCTCAGGAGGGCGAGGGTGCAGAACGTGCCCCGGGCGTCACACCCGGACGACCGCAAATGAAATAACGCAGTGGGGCGTCGATCGCACGGGTGATCCCGATGCGTGGGGTGCAGCGCACCTCACGGTCGTCAATTGGCCACCCGTGGAGCAAGCGCAGAGGCTCGCGGTCCAAGGCATGCTCATTGAGTGCATCGGTGATGCCAAGGGCCTGTGCCAGTCGCCCGGGGCCGGCCGCGATCGGCAAGCGCCCACCGCGCCGCCGCTCCATGACTTCGACGCCCTCGATCGGATCGACGCCCCGAATCAGTACCGCTCCTGCGACCCCTTCGACCTCGGCCACAAGATTGAGACACCAGTGCATGCCATAGCTGCGGTAGATATAGGCATGCCCAGGCGGACCGAACATGGGCCGGTTTCGAGGCGTGACGCCGCCACGCGTCGCCGCGTGCGAGGCAGGGTCTTCAGGCCCGAGGTATGCCTCGGTTTCGACAATCACTCCGGCCGTGCGTTGGCCCCCGATCGTCGTCTCGATGACCGCTCCGAGCAGATCGCGCGCCACGACAGGCACAGGGCGCGCCAGATACTCCGGGGCGATAACGCGACGAGGTCCCCCCGGCCAGTTCGGCCAGGGAGACCCCGTAGAAATCCCCGCGTCGATGGCCTCAGCTCCGGCGCGAACCGCCACGCCCTCCTCGACGGCCACCACGACCACGGCGGGAACCGCCCGAGCGAGAGCCACTTCCCTCTCCGTCGGCCTTGCCCGCATCGCGCTCAGAACTCTGGGCAGCGCGGCGCTGCACGTCTTCATTGAAGGCGGCCAACAGCGCCTCGGCTCGAGCGGCAGGGATCACGGTAGAAACCCGCGCCGGCTCCTGGAGCATGACCACAAAAAGCTGCTCCCCGAACGTCTCGACCAGTGCCTCGGCAGTCTTCTTGCCCACGCCGCGGTACGAATTGCTCAGGTAGCGCACCTGAGCCTCCGGGTCTGTGGGCAGACCGAGTTGGGTCACGTCAACGCTTGAGAGGTCGATTGACGCGGCTTCGGTCGCCGCAGCGCCAGTCTCCGCCTCGGTGGCCTCAGTGGCGTCGGTCGTCTCAGCAGCCTCAGCGGGAGCGGCGTCAGCAGCCCCGTGCGAAACCGAGGGGGCCTCGGCCGTCTGGCCGGGCAGCAGGACCGGGGCCGCCTCAACAGCACGGCGCCGGGTCGTGCCACCTCGCGGCCCGAGTCGACGTCCCGGCGCCGAAGCGTCGACCACGTCTTCGGGTCGCAACTCGCGCACGACCGGCTCCTGAGCCTTGGCCTCGTCAGCCGCGGGCGCCTCAGCCGCCGCAGCGACGGCGGGCGCACCGGCCTCGCGCAGCGTGACGGTGTAGTTACCACCGTCCTGACGCGTAAGCTCGATCACTCCATCGTCGTTGGCCTGAGCGAGGAACCGGCTGAACTTGCTGAAGCCAAGCTCGGCCTCATCAAAGTCGGCACTGAGTTCGAGCAGTCGGCGCTTCACGTCAGAGTCACGCGCGGGCACACGGCCCGCATCACGAAGCGCCTCGACGGCTCGAATCAGCAGAGCATAAGCAGCCTGAAGCCCCTCGCTAGCGGGAC
>CAYVPD010000035.1:0-9414 GCA_964453545.1 uncultured Gemmatimonadaceae bacterium | reverse complement strand
GCTCAGGCGCATGCTTCACAAAGGGCTCATCGGCCGGCACGCCATTCACATACAGCACCCGCTCGCGCATCTCGAGCGTGTCGAGGGGCATGCCGACGAGGCGCTTCACGAGCCGGAACTCTTCAGTATGCGGCGGATCAAAGACGAGAATGTCGCCGCGCTTCGGCGCCGAATAGCCCGGTACGTGCGCCTGCGTAAAGGGTATGCGACCCCCGATCGCTGCCCGGTTGACCACGAGAAAATCGCCGACGAGCAGCGAGTCTTCCATCGAGCCCGACGTGATGTAGAACGTCTGCAAGATGAACGTGCGCAGCACCAGAAAGAGCACAAACGCGACACCGAGCGACTTGAGCGTTTCTCCCCAGCCCCCGGTGCTCTTCTGGTCGTTGCCAGAGCCGTTGTCTTTGTCGGTTTTGCGGCTGCTCGATGCGCTCATTTGGGCGTTCCTTCTGGGGATGGCGGGTCCGACGGCGCCACGTCAGGGGCGGCACCCGATGTGCCGGGGTCGGCGAGCTGCTGGTCGACATTGGGGGCCATCGGGCGGCGTGGGAACCAGGTGCGCGGGTCCCACCAGGGCGTCACATCGACCGAGTCGACGGGCAGCGGCATGAGCGCCAGCTGCGGATCCCATTCCTGACCCAGCACGACCGTGACGTCGAGAAACAGCTCTTCGTCAGGCTGATCGATCACTTCGCTGATGCCCAGCATGCCCGCGACCGAGCGCGCCCAGTCCACCTGTCCGGTCCGCACGTAGACGACCGACGAATCGCGGTCGAAGTTGCGGGCATTGCCGAAGAAGACCACGTCGAAGCCGACTTCGCGCAGGTGATCGGTGGCCGCCCGCGCCATGTTGGGGCGCCCGCCGCCATTCAGCACCTCGACGCGCACGCGCTCGCCCACCGGGAGCGGCACCCGATTCACAGACGAGCCCGCGACCCCGTCTTCACGCCCCTCAGCTCCAGCGGCGCCGGCAGCGGCCTCACGAGCGCCCGGCATCGTCACGGGCACGGCTCCCCACCACTGGGAGAGCGCCGAGCCGGCAAAGGCGCCGACGCTCAGCAGCAGCGTGATGACGATCAGACCTCTGAAGCGCGTGCCCATGCCTCACCTTCGACCATCGAGTTCCAGAAAGACAGCGTGCGCGTATGCACCCTGCGCTCACGACCGACCAAATAATTGATGCGTGCCGCTACGATCTCCCGCAAAACGCTGGGCCAGTCGTCGGGCACCCTGGCGCGAAGCTCGGCCCGCCATTCGTTGCGCAGATCCCGCCCCGGCTCCAGAAAATCGGCGATGTAAAGCATGCGGCCAAGTCGATCCAGCGAAACGTCACCCAGCGTGTGCCATGCCACGGCCCCCAGCAGACTCTCGTCGTCGATGCCCTCCTGCCGCAGACGCACGGCGGCAGCGGGCCCATGCAACACCGGGTCGGCGATGCCCTCAGCTTCAGCACCGAGCCAACGCCTCAATTCGTCGCCCTCGATGCCTTTGACCGCGTCATGCAGAAACCCGGCAGCGCGCCAGCGCGCGCGCTCGCGCTCAACGAGCCCCATATCGACGGCCCAGCTGTCGAGCAGAGCGGCAACGCGCTCCATGTGGGCATACCTCGTGTCGCTGAAGCAGGCCCAGCGAGGCAACTCGCCATCCGCGGCTGCGGCTATGATCTCGTGCAGGCTCACGCCGGTCGCAGAAGTAGGCGGTTGGAGAGGCGGCGGCCGGCGAACCCCTCTCTCAAGAGCGGGTGGCCCGGCGCGGGAACGCTCGAAGCTAGACCGGGGTCGCAGGAGTGTCAAAGCCCTGCCCTCCAACCCGCGACGTCGCCCGAGCCCGCAATGAGTCTGCGCTGGGACGCCCTTCTTCTCACGGCCCTCGCCCATGAACTGCGCGAACGTCTGCAGGGGGCACGGCTGCGGGCCATTTCGCCCGAGTTCGACGCTCGGCGACTGACTCTGTTCTTTCGCGAGGGCACACTGACGGTGCGCTTGCATCCTGATGAAGCAGCCGTGCTCTGGCTGCCTCCGAGCGAGCCTCCCGCAGACGCACGTCCACTCGCGGCCCGACTGCGCGACGTCGAGGCACCCGCCGACGACCGCATCATGGTCTTTTCGTTTCTTCGCGTGCGCGGCAGTCCGACGCAGGCCGACCTCGTGCTGGAATGGCTGGCCAATCAGCACAACGCGATTGTGACCGAAGGAGCGCAGCGCATCGTGCGGCTCGTCTTTCGCACCCGAGAGGGCGACCGCCCGGTGCGTCAGGGCCAGCCCTACGAGCTGCCACCGCTGTCGGAGCGGCTGGGGAGCAGCGCGGCCGATGAGGTCTCCCTCGAGTTCTGGATGGATCGGTTGCTGCCGCTCGAGCCCAAGGAGCGCCGAAGCGAACTGCTGCGCACCTTTGCGTGGACGTCTCCGATCAACACCCGAGCACTGCTCAGTGCAGCGGCGTCTCCCGACGCCGGACCCGAAGCGACCCGTGCCGCACTGGAAGCCGGTTGGGGTCTCTGGTCGAAGCTCGCGGCGGTTGCTCGTGGCGAGTTGAAGGCCCACCCCGTGCTGCTCGAGACGTCCAAGGGGCTCCAGCCCTATCCCATGGCGTTGCCCGGGATTGAGCGCGCCGCTCCTGATCACCCGGGCCCCGGTCACCCCGGTCTGCTGGACCTCATCGCCGAGGCCGTCGCCCGAGACGCCACCGCGTCATCGCCCTCTGACGTGCTGCTGCCGGCGGCCCTCGTGGCACGCTTGGAGCGCCACGTCGAGAACCTGCGCCGTCGCGTGGCACGGCTGGAGCAAGAAGAAGCCGACCTCCCCGACCCCCTCGTACTGCGGCAGACCGGTGACTTGCTGCTCGCCCGCCTTGCCGACATTCCCGAGGGCGCGAGTGAGGTGCGGTTGCAGGATTTCGAGGGAGCCCTTGTGACTGTCGAGCTCAACCCTCGGCTGGCCCCGCATGAAAACGCGCGCTCGTGGTACGATCAGGCGGCGCGCGCCGCCCGAGCTGCCGAGCGTTTGCCTCGACTCAAGTCCGAGGCTCGCGACGTCTGGCAACAGGCTGCGGCCCTGCTTGCGCAGGCCCATGAGGGAGCGGTGTCGGCCGAGGTGATCGAGGCAACTGTGCCTCCTGACGTCGAAGGCCCCGGAGAGGGCCGCGCTACTGAAGAGGGCATCGGCCTGCCCTACCGACGCTACCGATCTTCAGGAGGCCTGGAGATTCGCGTTGGACGCGGTGCGCGACGCAATGACGACCTGACGTTTCGCCACTCGGCACCCAACGACATCTGGTTGCACGCCCGGCACGCCCAAGGAGCGCACGTGATTTTGCGCTGGAATCGCGACGAGAAGCCACCGGAGCGCGATCTGCATGAAGCCGGCGCGCTGGCAGCGCTGTATTCAAAAGCCCGCACCTCGTCGAGCGTGCCGGTCGACTGGACCCGCCGCAAATATGTGCGCAAGCCGCGAAAGGCGGCGCCAGGCGCCGTGATACCCGATCGGGTGCAGACCGTGTTCGTGAACCCCGACGAGCAGCTCGAAGCCCGGCTGCGCGAAGGCTGACCGGCTGAAGCGCCCCTAGAGCAGCCGCAGCTGCGGGCTGTCGCCACCCGAAGAACGGTCATCGTTGCCCTGCTCGCCTTCCGGGGCCTCAGCTTCGAGGGACTCAGCCTCGACGGCTTCGGCAGATGGGGCCTGCTCACCCTGCACCACACTCAACTCAGGCGGCTCGGCCTGCAGCTGCGGAAGACTGTCGGCCTCGCGGTCTTGGACCAGCGCCTTGACCTTCCACGGCCCAGGAAACGGATTCACCGTCTCGTCAGCCGAAACACGCAGCTCTTGGGAGCGGGGCGTCGTGCGCCCCACGATGACCGTGCGTCGATCCGACGCGGTCTCGCCGATGTCGACCTGATCGGTGTCGGTCTGATTGGAGTCGGTCTGACCGGAGTCGGCCTGATCGGTGTCGGCCTCTTCGGGCCAGTCTGGCGCGGGCGGTTGCGACGAATCGGTCATCAGAACTTGCGAATGACCCCGACCACGATGCCCTGAATCTGGACATCGCGTGCGTCTTCGATGATGGGGTCCATGGTGGGGTTGGCCGGCTGGAGCCGAATGCGACCGCGGGCCTCACGGTAAAGCTTCTTCACCGTGGCGGACTCGCCGCGCACCAAGGCCACCACCATCTGCCCGTCTTCGGCCGTGTCTTGGGCGCTCACGACAATGAAGTCACCATCACGGATCGACTCTTCGATCATCGAGTCACCCTGCACCTTCAGCACGAAGTTGCGCCGATTGCGCCGCACCATGTCGGGCGGCACGGTCAGTGTCTCGGTGTCTTCGATGGCCTCAATCGGCAGACCGGCCGCCACCATGCCGAGCAGGGGCAACTCGATGCCCGATCCATCGGGCTTGGGCGTACCCACCAGCTCGATCGAGCGGCTTTCGTTGTACGCCTTCCGGATGTATCCCTTGCGCTCCAGATTGCTCAGGTGCTCGTGCACGGTCGCCAGCGACGTGTAGCCGAAGTGCTGCGCGATCTCTTCGAAGCTGGGGGCGTAGCCGTGATCGGAGATGTACTCCGTCAGGTAGTCGAGAACCTGCTTCTGGCGTTTGGTCAGGGGCATTCGTCATTCTCCGGGTCGCGGGCCGAACCAGACAGTTGCGCCTGGACGGCTCCGAAACAATCAAGAGGTACCGAACAGGTACCGAATCAAGGATACCCGAACGTTGACCGAAACGCAAGCAGATTCGCGTCGCCCTGACATTCTCGAGCGAATTGTCGAGACGAAGCATCGCGAACTCGAGGTGCTGCACCCCCATCGTTTCGAGCTGCGAGACCGCGCCCGCGACATGGAGCCAGCCCGCGATTTTGCCGGTGCACTTGGCGCGCTGCCCCACGTTTCGCTCATCGCCGAAATCAAGCGGCGCTCCCCGGGGGCTGGCGAGATTCGGCCCGACCTCGATCCGCATGAGCTGGCTGAATTCTATGCCGAAGCGGGAGCCTCGGCGCTGAGCGTGCTGACCGACCACGACTACTTCGGTGGCTCGCTCGATGACCTTCGGGCCGCTCGACGCGCCTGCCCTCTTCCGGCATTGCGCAAGGACTTCACGCTGCACCCGACCCACGTCTTTGAGGCGCGGGCTGCGGGAGCCGACGCCGTGTTGCTGATCGTGCGCATTCTGGAACAGGGCCTGCTTGAAGATCTGCAGGGCACCGCACTGGAGCTGGGGATGGCTGTCTTGGTCGAGGTGCACGATGCCGCCGAACTCGAGCGTGCCGTCGCCGCGAACAGCCGCATTGTGGGCATTAACAATCGCGACCTCGCCACCTTCAAGACCGATCTCGCGGTTACCGAGGCCCTGCTCGACCAGCTGCCGTCTGACGCCATCACGGTTTCGGAGAGCGGCATTCGCACCGCTGACGACGTCGCGCGCCTCGGGCGTGCGGGTGTTGACGCCGTGCTCGTTGGCGAATCGATCCTGGCCCACGCCGACCCCGCCGAAAAAGTGGCCGAGCTGGCCCGGCATCCCGTGGTAACGCGCGGTGCCTGATCAGCCCTCGCCTGACCGGCGTCTGGCAGACCGGCCCTTCGTCAAGATCTGCGGCCTCACGCGGATCGTTGATGCTGAGCTCGCGCATGAAGCTGGCGCCGATGTACTTGGGGCCATTCTCTCGCCCGGGTATGGTCGATCCATCACGCCTGCGCTCGCCTCTCAGTTCGTGGAGCGCACCGCACTCCCCCTCGTGGCCGTCACGGTCGACGCCCCCGTTGATGACCTCCTGCGCTGGGCCGACGAGGCTCAGGCCAGCGTGCTGCAGTTGCACGGCGACGAGTCACCTGATCACCTGGCCAGGTTGCGCGAATCTCGCCCCTGGACCCTCTGGAAGGCCGTGCGCGTGCGTTCGGCCGAGCAGGTCGAACAGGCGCTGCGCGACTACGCCGAGGTCGCCGACGGGCTGCTGCTCGACGGATGGCACCCCGATCAGGCGGGCGGCGCCGGTGTGACCTTCTCATGGCATGATATCGCCCCGCTGCGTGACCGATTCCCCTCCGGATTCCAGCTCATCGCAGCTGGCGGCTTGAACCCCGACAACGTCGGCACGGCCGTGCAACAACTGCGTCCTGACGGGGTCGATGTAAGTTCAGGGGTTGAATCTGCCCCCGGCATCAAGGATCCTCAGCGACTCACGGCGTTTATTGCAGAGGCTCGGCGCGCGGCCCGCGCCCTCGGCTCAGAGCCGTAACCGAAGCCGTTCCATCGATACGCCACACCCTTCCAAGCCATCTTCAGCCCCCCAAAAAACGGACTCATGGTTCCTCCAGCGACGACCACGCCCCCTGCCGAGATGCAGGGCCGGTTCGGAAAATTTGGCGGACGCTACGTGCCCGAGACGCTCATCGCGGCGCTCGACGAATTGCAGCAGGCCTACGCCGATGCCCAGGCTGATGGCACGTTTTGCGAAGAGCTCGGAGCCCTGCTTCGCGACTACGTGGGGCGCCCCACGCCCCTCTACCGGGCGCGCCGGCTTGAAGAGGCTGTGGGCACGGGTCCGGTCTACCTGAAGCGCGAAGATCTCAACCACACCGGCGCCCACAAGATCAACAACACGATGGGCCAGGTGTTGCTCGCGCGGCGCATGGGCAAGAAGCGAATCATCGCCGAAACGGGGGCCGGCCAGCACGGTGTCGCAACCGCAACGGCATGCGCGCTCTTCGACCTAGAGTGCGTTGTATATATGGGTGCTGAAGATGTTGTACGCCAGTCACTTAACGTATTTCGCATGAAGTTGCTTGGAGCTACGGTTGTCCCGGTTCACTCGGGTACCCGAACGCTGAAAGATGCGACCAACGAAGCGATTCGTGACTGGGTAACCAACGTCGGCGACACGCACTACATCATCGGTTCCGTCGTGGGCCCAGACCCCTTCCCCCGCATGGTCCGAGACTTTCAGTCCGTGATCGGTGCGGAGGCGCGCGCGCAGATGCTCGAGCGCGAGGGGCGCCTGCCTGCCGCCGTCGTCGCATGCGTCGGAGGGGGCTCCAACGCGATGGGCATCTTCTACCCCTTCGTCAACGACGCCGATGTGGAGCTGATCGGGGTTGAAGCGGCCGGCGAGGGCATCGACTCCGGCCGTCACTCCGCCACCCTGACCGCGGGCGTGCCCGGGGTGCTGCACGGTGCGCTCAGCTACCTGTTGCAAGACGAAGACGGACAGGTCGCACCCGCACACTCGGTGTCGGCCGGACTTGATTACCCCGGCGTTGGCCCCGAGCACTCCTGGCTCAAGGACAGCGGGCGCGGCACCTATGTCTCGGTCACCGATGACGAGGCGCTGGCAGGCTTTCACGCGATGTCGCGGCTCGAGGGCATCATTCCGGCGCTCGAGACGGCCCACGCCATCGCGCATCTGCTCAAAATGGGGCAGACGCACGCGGGTCGCGGGCCTTTGCTGTTGTGCCTGAGTGGGCGCGGCGACAAAGACGTGGCGCATGTCGCCGCGGTCGAAGGTCGGGAACTGGCGTGAGCGCGCGCGAATTCCGAATCGCCCAGCGCTTCGCAGAGCGCGGGACTGAGGGCCGTGCCGTGCTCGTGCCCTACCTCACCGCCGGCTTTCCGGAGCTCGACGTTACAGTTCCGCTCATGATCGGGCTGGCCGATGCCGGCGCCGATGTGCTGGAGCTGGGGATTCCGTTCAGCGATCCGCTGGCCGACGGGCCGACAATTCAGGCCTCATCGTTCCGGGCGCTCGAAAATGGCACCTCGGTCGTGCACGTGCTCGACATGCTGCGGCGCTTTCGGGCCGAGCGTGACACGCCGGTCGTGCTCTTCACGTACCTGAACCCGGTCTATCACTACGGGCTGGAGCGGTTTTGCGCTGATGCCGCCGAGGCGGGCGCAGACGGGGTGCTCCTGACCGACCTGCCGGCCGGCAGCGATCCGGAGCTCGAGGGTGCGCTGGCAAAGGCCGGGCTGGATCTGATTCGCTTGCTCGCGCCGACGACAGCGCCCGAGAGGATTCCGCTCGTCGCTCAGGGAGCGCGTGGCTTCTTGTACTACATCTCGCGGACCGGTGTGACCGGGGCTCGCGAGGAGCTGCGTGCCGAGCTCGCCGATGAAGTCGCGCGCATTCGCGAGCGCGTCGGCCTGCCTGTGGCGGTCGGCTTCGGGATCAGCTCACCCGAGCAGGCGGCCGCCGTGGCTGGTGTGGCCGACGGCGTGATCGTGGGGAGTGCGCTGGTGCAGCGGCTGAGCGAGCACGGCGCTGACGCGGCGGTCGAGTTCATCGCGGGGCTGCGAGCGGCAATCGACGACATCGGGTCATAACGGACTGCGCTAGGGGGCCGCGGCGTAGTCGCCTGCTCCCTCGCGTCGCGTCGCTTCGCTCCGCAAGGTTCGGTCGCACGCGCTACAGCCGCGGCGCTCCTGCGCAGCCGGCCTGAACGTGTCACCGGTGGCAACGTGCTGGCGGTTCGTGCTGGCACCCCGTGCGGGGGCTGGCCCCCAGGGGCAACGCGAGGGCTGCGCGGCGCGAGAGCCTATGCAATCCATCCGCACGATGCAGCCCGAGCCTTAGCGAGCCCGGCACACCCAACTCAACCCGCCTCAGGCGAGCGGCCCCGGGGAGACAGACCGCCGCACGGGGCGCTGCACAGAGCGCCGCATACGGCGCGCGACTCAGTGCGTCGCGTCGCGCAGGCGCTGCAGCGCGGCGGCCGCCGCACCCGAATCGATGCTCTTGGCCGCCCGCACCACCCCTTCATGCAGCGATTCGACCTGCCCAGACACGAGAATCGCCGCGCCGGCATTGAGCAGCACGGCCGAGCGGGCGCCAGCGCGCTCTCGTCCTGAGAGCACGGCTTCGATCAGGCGCGCGTTGTCTTCGGGCTCACCGCCGACGATGTCCGACAAAGGGTATTCATCGAGACCGAGGTCCTCAGGCGTGAAGGTGTACTCGTGCACCTCTCCATTGCGCAGCTCGGCAACGCGCGTGGCACCCTCCGGGCTGATTTCGTCCATGCCCACCTCACCGTGCACGACCAGCGCATGCGCGTGATCCAGCTCGTGCAGTGAGGCGACGACGAGCGGCAGCAGGTCAGGGTCAGCCACGCCGACCACCTGACGCCGGGCGCCGGCGGGATTGGTGAGCGGCCCGAGCAGGTTCATGATCGTCGAAAAGCCGAGCTCGCGTCGCACCGGGCCCACATGCCGCATGGCGGGGTGCAACAGCGGCGCAAACATGAACACGATGCCGGCCTGTTGCAGCACCTGGCCCATCTTCTCGGGCGTAAGGTCGATGCGCACCCCGAGCGCCTCGAGCACATCGGCACTGCCGCTGCGCGACGTGAACGAGCGGTTGCCGTGCTTGGCGAGCCGTACACCGGCGCCGGCCGCAACCAGCGCGGCGGCCGTCGAGATGTTGAACGTGGTC
>CAYVPD010000034.1:0-9532 GCA_964453545.1 uncultured Gemmatimonadaceae bacterium | reverse complement strand
TGGGCAGGCGCTCCAGTACTTCATCTCTGGGCAGTCGGAATCCAACGACGGTGTCCTCCCGCAGGATAACGAGTCCAAGGTCAATTTGCGCGGAAACTTCACGTTCACGCCGATCAGCGACCTCGTTGTTCAGGTAAACTCGTCGTACACGCGTTCCGACATTTCGAATACTGCCACTGGCAACAATGCGCACGGGTTGACGCTCAACGTGTTCCGTCGCGAGCGCAACTACTTCGGCTCGGGCGATCCCGAGCTTCTCTCGGCGCTTTTGAACCAGTACATCGATACCCGTATCGATCGCTTCATCTTGGGCAGCACCATGACGTGGCAGCCCAACGAGCGTCTTAGCCAGAAGTTGACCGTCGGTTACGATCAGGCCAACCAGGACAACCGCAACCTCCGTCCGTACGGGTTCATCCGCGCGCGGAACGGCATTCTCAGTACGCTGAATGCTGATTTCACAACGCTGACGGCCGACTACGTGGGAAGCTACCGTCTCGATCTTTCCGACGACATCACCTCGACGATCTCATGGGGTGGTCAAAGCATCACCAACGAGACCCGTCAGCTGAACTCTGAGGGCCGTGACTTCCCAGGGCCTGGTGAGCCGGACATTGATGCTGGTGGTATCACCCTTGGGTTCGAAAATCGCCTTCGCGTCGTCAATGCTGGCTTCTTCGGTCAGGCTCTTTTTGGCTTCAGCGACAAGTACTTCATCACGGCGGGTGTCCGGGTAGACGGAAACAGCGCCTTTGGTGAAGACCTCGGGCTTCAGGCGTTCCCGAAGTTCTCGGCGTCGTACGTGATTTCAGACGAGAATTTCTGGAGTGATTCGTGGGGCTCCCTCAAGCTCCGTGCTGCCTATGGTGAGTCGGGTCGTGCACCTGGCGCTTTCGATGCTGTGCGTACTTGGAGCCCCGTTGGGTATGGCGGGACTCCTGCTTTCTGGCCGAACAACCTCGGTAATCCGAACTTGGCGCCCGAGCGTACAGCTGAAACCGAGCTTGGGTTTGATTGGGCGGGCTTTGACAATCGCCTGACTGCCGAACTGACGTACTACCGTCAGCAGACCACGGGTGCGTTGTTCTCGGTCCGGTATCCGCCGTCGTCTGGTTTCGCCACGAGCCAGTCGGAAAACGTGGGCGAAATGGTCAACCAGGGTATGGAGCTTGCGATCTTCGCGAATCTCTACGAGTCGCGTGATTGGGGCTTTGACTTGGCCACCAACATTTACACCAACAAGTCTGAAGTTCTCAGCCTTGGAGGGGCAGTTCCCTTCCAGGCAGGCGGAGGATGGGTCTTCGAGGGTCAGCCGGTCATGGCACTTCGTGGTGTGAAGTTCCGCAACGGTGATCAGGTAGCGGCGCCGCGGCCGTGCACCGACAGCGATGGCCCAGAGGCCATTTGTTTCGAACGGGACCAGTTCTTTGGCCCGGCACAGCCCACGTTGGTGCTCAACTTGTCTCCGACCCTCCGCATGCCGCTGGGCATGACTCTTTCAGCACGCACTGAGTTCCAGGGTGGCGCATTCATCCAGGACGGCACTGCGCGTAATGGTATTTCGCGCAACGTTCGTTGGCCCACCTGTGCGGCTGCTTATGAGTTGATCGACGCGGGTCAGACGGCGCAGTTGCCGATGCAGCTTCAGAAGGAGTGCATTCAGCGCAACAACGAAGGCGGTCTCATGATCTACAGCGCCGATCACTGGCGTTTGCGTGATGTGACGCTGCAGGTGCCGCTGGGTGGCCTTGTTCCGGGGTCCAGCAACTCGACCCTGACGTTCTCTGCTCAGAATGCCTGGCTCCACCGCGTCAGCATGCCAGGGTGGGACCCGAACCAGCTTGGTAACACCGGTTTTGATTCTCAGAATCCGAGCATCACAGAGCATATCCCAGCGCCGGCGACATTCTTGATGTCGCTCCGCATGGTCTTCTGATCTGGGAGATGAGGATGCTTTTCGAATTCAATTCACCAGATCGAAACGGAGAGTCAACTGTGCAGACAACAATGATTGCTCGACGGGCGCGGTCTCGCTGGATGGCAGCATTTGCTGCCTTCGGCGTTGGCCTCACGCTCACCGGGTGTGACTTCGACGTGATTAACCCGGGGCCGGTCGAAGATCGGTTCCTTGACAGCTCTGATGCCCACGATGCCGTGGTGGCGGGAATCGCCCGGATGTTCGCTGATGGGCTGGACAACGTTGCGATGACTGGCGGAGCGGTTGTGCGAGAGACCTTCCCTGCCGGCTCGACCGGAAGCTTTGGTATCTCGTCGTTCCAGCAGCAGGGCATCATCTTCTACGATGATACGCACGTGGAATGGACAGAGCAGCAGCGTGCACGTTGGATGGCTGAAGACGCTGTCCGTCGGTTTTCTGAGTCAGAAGATGTTGCTGACGTGAACTCCTATGGGCCTGCTGCCGAAGCTGCGCTTTGGGCCGGGTACGCCAACCGGTTGCTTGGTGAAAACTACTGTGAGGCGATCATCGATGGTGGTGACGCGCAGCCCCGCAGTGCGTTTCTTGAGCGAGCAGAAGAGTGGTTCACTCGTGCCGCGCAGATTGGTGCTGCTTCCGGGAAGTCCACGGTTGTCAACGCTGCCAATGCCGGTCGCGCTTCTGTCCGAGTTGACCTTGGAAACTGGGCTGGCGCAGTAGCCGATGCCGCTTCGGTTCCAGCAGGCTTTGTTTTCCAGGCCTCCTACAACGCGCTTGATTCGGAACAGTTCAACCGCATGTTCTGGGCCGGTGCGGGTCAGCCGTATCGCTCGTTTAGCGTTTGGAACACGCAATGGGAAGATTACTATTCCGAGACTGGCGATCCGCGTGTTGCTTGGAAGTGGTTCTCGATCAATGACGAGAGTCAGGAGTTCGATGGTACTGAGCCTCCTGCAGATCTGTCGCTAGCAGGAGTGGGTGACGCCGGAGTCTCTATCGTGCGGCCGGTATTGCCCGACGAGAAGGTGCCTCACTTTATCCAGAAGAAGTATCCCCGTGAGGCGTCGAACATCAATCTCTCCTCGAAGTGGGAGATGAATCTGATCGTCGCGGAGAACCACCTGCGAAATGGTGACTTCGCAAGCGCTGTTCAGTTGATGAACACCCGTCGAGCAGACCTCGGCCTTGATCCTTTGGCGCCAGCCACCCTCAATGAGGCGTGGACGCTGTTCAAGAGGGAGCGTGGCGCCGAGTTGTGGCTCGAGGGTCGGCGCATGTTTGACCTGACGCGGTGGGCTGCTGATGGTACGCCTGGCGATCTTCATCCGAAGGAGATTTTGGGAGGCTCGGAGTCGTTCTTGAAGGTGGCGAGCCGTGCAGGTGAGGCGAACCGCTGCTATCCGATCCCTCGTGGCGAGCGTGAGTCAAATCCGAACCTTTCGCTGACGCCGTAAGGGGTTGACGTAGAGAGGTCGGAGACGACGCAAAATGGGGGTGGGCAACGCGCGTTGCCCACCCCCATTTTGTTGCTAGTTGTCCCCGTCCAGAGTCTTGAGACGGCTCTTGGCGGTGAGGAATCAGTAAGGCAGTGAGAGCAAAGGAATGCGTATCCGACTGGACTCAGGGATTACTCCCGGTGGAACACTCTCAGAGCCCGAGCCGTCTTGAAGCTGGCCGGCAATGAAGTAGCCAACCGCGACCAAACCAGCTCCGAGGGCCAGGGTGGTCCGGGTACGATCCAGAAGCTTCAACTCAATATCACGAATCCCGTCAGGTTCCAAGGCTACGACTTGGTTCAGGGCCCGTCCACCCTGGCCTGGCTCCATCGCAACGACGGGTGTGTTGAAAATCAAGCGGTTGCCGCGGCGTTCAACAAATGCGGCATCCATCAGGCGCTCCTCGGTCATGCGTACCTCTTGGAGCTGCTCGGCTGATTCAGGAGTCAGCCGAAGGCGAACAGACGTGCCCGGATTCAAGTCGTCCAGCTCGGCCGGCTGAAAGGTGTAGCAGCCGCTTGCCGCGATCACGGAACCGGCCAGCATGAGGCGTCGTAGCAACATCAGCTCTCTCCCTGTAGATGTGCGAATCGGTGGCGCGCCACTCAGCGGGCTGCTGAGAGCAGAAGGCCGTTGAATAGCAGCGGATACGTTTCGTGAGTCTGGCCACGATACGTCACCTGAGGCGCGAAGAGAAAGAGCGAACCTTGCCCGATCTCGGCCTCGACCAGCGCAGCTCCATCCTGAAGCTTCTCTTGGCCCCAAGCCCAGCCACTGCGCAGCGGCGTCGCATCACGGTACTCCGCCAGCACATGAATGCCCTCTGCGCTCGGCTCAACCGAGAGCACGGGGCTGCGAGCGAAGTTGACGATGTAGCGGTCCTTCATGCCCTGCGTGACCGAACGATCGACGACTTCTTCGACCTCCAGCAGTGAGCCGGGAATGAAGAACTCCTCAGGCACCCAAGGCGTACCCTCGGCATTCACCAGGTGGTTCTGAATCGGCAGACCCAAGTGGTAGGCCAGCGCCGTCGAGTTTTCGAGCGCGATGATGGTGCCGCCCGCCTCGAGAAATGCCTGCAACTTAGGCACCGTGGTCTCAGCCGTGATCGATCCGACCCGATCTTGGTACTCGGTCGGAATCTGATCCAAGTCCGGGCCTCGGCTACTACCATATCCCCCTCGCGCGTTGGGGCCGATTGCGGGTACGGCGCCATCGGGTAAGATGATGACGTCGTAGCGATCGATCAGGTTGCCCTCGTCGAGTTGCGGCGGGAATACCACCTCGAAGTCAAAGGCGTGCCGCTCCAAGATGAATCGGATCCACCCCGATGGCATCGAGCCGCCATAGCGATCCCACAGCGCGATGCGCGGCTTGCCCAGGCGCATGGTCCCACCCGTCGGTGCAGCTGACGCCGCAGAAACATCGATCCCAAGTTCGTTTGCAAGGCCACGTAGCACGGTTTCGGCCCCGTCAAACGCCGGAATGAAGAAGGAGCCATCGGCCTCGTTGCTGTGCACCGTGCGCCCGTCGGCCAGCAGACGATTGACCAGCGTAAATGCGTGGTTGGCGTCGCGGCGCACCAAGTAGCCCGTGCTGCTGGCTCCTTCAAAGGTGCCGGCCACTGGGTTCATGAGGTCGGCTACGGGCTCAAAGGGTCCGTCGAAGCCTTCGAGGATCGCATCAAACTCGACACCCATCTGATAGGCGAGTGTCCAGCCGGTCGCGTCGTACGGGGGGATCGGCGGGCCACCCGGGTAGGCGAAGTCATTGGGGTGGTCTTGCGGGGTGAACATGTCGAGCACGTGCGGCCGATAGGCCTGAGCTGACATGACGACCAGCGACCCTGCTGGGTACGATGTGCCCTCGACGTTGAAGTCAGACGTGGCACGGTGCACCTGCACCCCGTTCTTGATCAGGGTGTTGGCAAATTCGATGGCTGTCGGGAAGTCGGCCTGATCGGCGGGCATGATGAAGCCACGGGGGTCGCGGTCTTCGGGCTGCTGGATCAAGCGCTCGTAGTCATCGGGCGTGCCCTGCGCATTCATGCCACCAAACTCGTCGGCCGCCGCATAGAGATCGGCCGGGCGCACCGTCCACGAGTCACGGCTGCCGCGCTCGATGGAGTTGCGCCCCATCTTCCAGATGTTGTAGAGCAAGATGTCTTTGTTGCGTGAAGCGTAGTCCATTACGGCCCAGTTGGCGGTCTGGGAGTATTCGATGGCCATCGCCATCGTCAGCACACCCGGCTCAAACGGCATCGGGATGTCGGTCGTGGCCAACTGCCGCTGCGGAATAAAGGGAATCACCTCAGGCGTGGGCCCGCCGCGAATCTCGGTCAGCAGGCCGATGGCGTTGTGGAAGTAGGGCGTAGTGCGCAGTCCGCCATTCCACCAGATCGAATAGCTCGCGCCCGAGCGCATGGTGCTGCCGCCCTTGCCCTCTTGGATGAAGCGATGGTGCATGGCCGAACCGACCTGATCGAGGCTCGTGAGCATGAGCGGGTCGATGAAGTGGTTCGGCGGATCCCGGAAGGGCGGCACGAAGATAATCGTGCCCTGTGGGCCCGTCTGATGGTGGTTGTAGATGATCTGCGGGAACCACTCGCGGTAGTGCACCCGCAAGATGTTGGTGGTCTCGGAGAGGTTGCCCATGTAGAAGTCGCGGTTGTTGTCGTGACCTGCGTACTTCTGGTAGAGCACCGGCACATCGCGCGTGTTGCGATCTTCGCGCGAGCCGCCCATCGCGTCGGTGCGGTAAAACCAGTTCGACACGAGGTCCATGCCGTCAGGGTTGGCGTGGGCCGCGAGAATGATCAGGTCATCCAGAAACCGCAGCGTCTCGGGGTCGTCGGCCGTAATGAGGCGATAGACCAGTTCGGTGATTTGCTGGGCTCCGACGACTTCAGTTGCATGCAGTCCGCCGTCGATCCAAACGACGGCCTTGCCCTCAGCCGCAAGGGCTCGGGCTGCCACCTCACCATCAACCTCGGCGAGCGCCATGGTCTTGGAAATCTCCCGATAGCGATCAAGGTTCGCGTGGTTCTCGGGCGAGGTGATGATCGCCATGAGCTGTGGGCGACCCTCATCGGTGAGCCCGATGGTATCGAGTACCATGCGATTGGACTGCCCGGCGACCTTCTGCCAATAGGCCTGCAGCTGCGCATAGGTGATGAGTTCGTGATTGGTGCCGATCGGGAAACCGAATTCCTCTTCAGGCGAGGTGATCTGCGCTGCCGCCGGCGCGACAGGCGCGCCGAGGCCGACCAGCGCGACCAGGGTGAAGACAAACAATCGTGCGTGTTTCATCAGGGTGAAATCCTCAGATGAAGAGTGGGGCTTGGGCCAGCGACGGGAGGGGTGAACGATCAAGAGAGTTAGCAGAAATCGGGTGCACCCGCATCAAGGCGAGGTGCGGTCAACGGTGAGCAGCGACTGCAGCAGCACGTCGGCGCCTTGGGCAATGTGCTCGGGTGAACTGTACTCATCGGGTGAGTGACTGATGCCGTCACGGCTCGGAATGAAGATCATGCCGGCGGGGGCAAAACGCGCAATGCTCTGCGCGTCGTGGCCTGCGCCGCTCGGCATGCGCAACGACGTCAGCCCCAGCGATGCGGCAGCAGCTTCGACGGCATTTTCCAAGCCGTCGGTCATGAGCGCGGAGCGGCTGAGGTAGAAAGGTTGCCACGAAAACTGCGTGCCAGAGCCTTCACCGATGGTCTCGCCCGCGGCTCGGAACCGCTCAAACAGTTCGTCGATGCGCGCCATGTCGAGGTCGCGAATCTCGAGTGAAAGACGTACTTCGCCAGGAATAACGTTGGGCGCACCAGGGATCGCCTCGATCCGGCCGACAGTGGCAACATGGCGTCCCGGCATCTCGAGTGCGATGCGATGCACGGCGTCGATCCAGCGGGCAGCCGCTACCAGCGCGTCGCGGCGCACAGGCATCGGGGTAGTACCGGCATGATTTGCCATGCCTTCGACGCGCACGTTCCAGCGCCGGATGCCGACGATGCCTTCGACCACACCAATAGGAATGCCCTGTTGCTCGAGTACACCCCCTTGCTCGATGTGCAGCTCGAGGTAGCCGGCCGCACTGCCTGGTGCGCGCAGGACATCGGACAGGCGATCGGGATCGCCGCCGATGGATGCGATGCCTTCGCGCAGCGTGGCCGCGGTGGCTGAGGGTAGGGCCAACTCAGCGTCGTTGATCTCGCCCGCGAGCGCACGGCTCCCTGTCTTGCCGGCCTCTTCGTTGGCAAAAACATAGACCTCAAGCGGATGCCGCAGCGCGACGCCCTCTTCTTGAAGTCGCAGCGCAACCTCGATCGCCGCGAGCGAGCCGACAGGTCCATCGTAGATGCCGCCCTGCGGAACCGAGTCGATGTGCGACCCGATCATAAGCGGTGCGAGGGCACCGTCGCTGCCTGATCGGCGGCCGACGAGGTTGCCGGCCGCGTCGATCGACGTTTCGAGACCGGCAGCGGCCATATGCTCGAGCGTCCAGGCTCGAGCCTCGCGATCGGCGTCAGAATAGGCCGGGCGCGAAATGCCGCCGCCCGGCAATGCGCCAATGCGCCCGAGCGTCTGCAATGCTGCGTTGAGTCGGGCACCGTCGGTGCGCAGGGCCTGTAGGTCGGCCCAAGAGCCTGTTGCGCTGGGACCGTTGCCGCTCGGACGGCTGGGGGCCGGAGCGGCCGCGAGCGCTGCCGGGCCCAAGCCCTGAAGAGAGGTGCCCAGTGCCAAACTGAGGGCAGTCTCTCCCGTCATACGTACAAACGTTCGACGCTTCAACGGATCTCTCCCAGCAAAAGATTCAGCGAGTCGGCCAGGGCCGTGTGTGACAGCTGATTGGCGAGTACCATGCCGCTCGCGGCGGCGGTGCGGGCGTCGGCGACGCGCCCAACCAACCGGTACGCCCGGGCCAGGGTGAGCGACAGGCGGGCATCGCGGCCTCCCAACGCCGCCGATTGCTCTGCAACCAGAACCGCGGCAGGTCCATCACCCAAGGCGACCAGCATCGCTGCCATGCGCTCCATGATCGCCGGGTCGTTGGCTTCGAGCAGCGCCTCGCGATAGGCGGCGAGGGCGTCACTCCACCGGCCCTCCTGCGCCAGTGCGTCGGCCCGGTCGCGCGCTGAGTGCATCATGAAGTGCGCGTCAGCGGTGCGGTATAGCGCGCGTAGCGCTGCGACAAGTGCGGGCCGATCGGCCGGATCCCGCGGGAGCACCTGCACATTGAGCTCGGCCATTTCGTCGGTGGATTCGGGGCCAAACATGATACGACGGGCAGGCGCAAACGGATTGCGCGGATTGGCGGCCGAGTTGTCGAAACTCCACTGCATGACGATCTCGCTACCGGCGGGAATTTGAACCGGCTCCGCGTAGCGATACTGGTCTTGCCAGTTGAAGTCCCAGTCGTCGATCGACAGCAGGGTGCGGCGCTCGCCCGAGGGGAGCTCGGCCCAACTATTGATGCGCCGGCCGATGTAGTGCGCATGGGGGTAGATCGTCAGCGCTTCGACGTCGACGGGGGTCGTGAAGCGCTCCTCGGCAATCCACGCCGAATCCCCAGCGGGAATGTCGAGGTTCTTGTTTTCCAGCATGACGACAACGGGCAACTCGGTGGGCGCGGTGTCACTGAGGTAGAGCCCCAACCGCGGTTGCACCGTCTCTGGCTCGCCGGTGGGGCGCAGGTGCACCTGAAGTACGAGATCGGTGCCGGGATCGAGGCGCCAAGCGAGGTCGTCTCGGCCGGGGTCAGGCACGCGCCCGGGTGTCCACCCGACAAAAAATCCGTCGGGGCTGCCGGCAAAGGTGCCGAGATGCATGCCGTCAAACCCGGTGGCGTCAGGGTCAGCGGCATCACGCTCGCGAGACGATGATGTGGTATCGACCATGAAGCGAGCATGGTGCACAACCCTTGCATTTCCGGGCTGCAGGTCGATCGTGCGCACCCACACCGGCTGCTCGAGATCGAGCGAGACGACCAGGTTGCGATAGATGTCGCCCCCCTCGGCCGGTGTGACATAAGATGGAAAAGCGACGGTCAGGTCGGGGGCACCGAGGGGCCATCCGCCTTCAATTTTTGGCAGCGATGC
>CAYVPD010000033.1:0-9788 GCA_964453545.1 uncultured Gemmatimonadaceae bacterium | reverse complement strand
GGACTCGCATCATCGGGGTCGAAGCCGATGCGGCACCCTCGGCCACGGCGTCGCGTCAGGCCGGAGAGATCGTGCGTATCTCCAGCCATCGCACACTGGCCGACGGAATCGCGACCAAGCAGATCGGCCAGAACACCTTTCCCATCATCGAGGCGCTCGTTGACGATATCGTCTCGGTGGGTGAAGAAGACATCGCTCAGGCCATCTTGTTGCTGCTGGAGCGGCAAAAGACGATTGTGGAGGGCGGAGCGGCCGTAGCGTTGGCTGCATTGATGAGCAAACGCATGCGTGTGCGTGCCGGAGAATCGACCGTGCTCGTGCTGAGCGGGGGCAACATCGACGTCAACATCATCTCACGCATCATCGATCGTGGATTGCTCGCTGACGGTCGCCTGGCGCGTTTGCGCATCAAGGTCCCTGACCAGCCAGGGTCGTTGTCCAACCTGACGCGTATCGTGGCGTCACTTGGAGCAAATGTGCTAGAGACGTCGCACCGACGCGGCTTTGCTGACATCACGCTTGGCGATGTCGAAATCGTTTTCACGCTCGAAACGCGTGGGCGTGATCACGTCGATGAAATTGTGCGCACGCTCGAAGCTGAGGGTCTCAAGGTTGATGTCGGCGCCTGATTTCCCTGACCTCGACGGGGCTTTTCCCTACGCCAAGTAAAGCGAACGGCCTACGGCCGGAGTTTCCCGGGCACGGTATTCTTCATTCAGAACAAAAAGGAGTGCGCCCGGGAACGAACGCTCTGGTGAAGGGAGGGTCCCAGACGATCAGAACCGGGCCACTCCACCCTGATGGGGGAGGTCGCAATGGCGACCTCCCCCATTTTTTCTGGACCAGAAAACCGGCCTCGGGGCGGGGTGTGCTACTGCGTCACACCAGGCGAGCGTGAGTACCGCTTGAACCACTCGCGCAGGTAGAGCTGGGTGCGCAAGAAGTTCGACGGCTTGCTCGATGTGCCGTGCCATTCGTTCTGGAAGCGAATCATGGCCGTGGGTACCCCCAGCACTTTGAGCGCCTGGTAGTACTCCTCAGTCTGCGGCATCGGCGTACGCAGATCCTGCTCACCGGTCATGAGCATGGTGGGCGTCTTCACGTTGCCCACGTACATGAGGGGCGAGCGACGCAGGTGCTCCGACGGGTCTTCCCAAGGATACTTCTCGAAGTTGCGGTACCAGCCGATGCCGTCGGTCGTACCGACAAACGAGAGCCAGTTCGTGACCGGGCAGTTGGCCGAGGCCGCCGCAAAACGATCGGTCTGCCCGACGATCCAGCTCGTCAGCACGCCGCCGCCGGAGCAGCCGTAGACGAACATGTTCGCCTCGTCGACCCAACCCCGAGCGATCACCTCGTCAACGCCGGCCATGAGGTCGTCGTAGTCTTTGCCCGGGTAGGCGTTTTTGATCGCATTGGCAAAGGCGCTGCCGTAGCCCGTGCTGCCGCGCGGGTTGGTGTACAGCACCAGAAACCCGTTCGCTGCATGCTCCTGCCAGGCAAAGTTGAAGCCGACTGTGTACATGGAGTGCGGGCCTCCATGGATCGAGAGCATGAGAGGGTAACGCCGCGAAGCATCAAAGTTCGGGGGCTTCACGAGCCAGCCCTGAATGCGCAGCCCGTCGGGGGCGTCGTACCAGATCTCTTCGACCTCACCCAGCGTCACACCGGCCAGCACATCGGCGTTCACCTCGGTCAGCTGCGTGATGGCCTCGGGCCGACGCAGATCGAGTGCGACGACATCTCCAGGAGCGTGCGGGGCGCTGGCGGTGCCCACAGCCGTGCGCCCGTCGGCGCTCATGGAGGTGACTTGCAACAGGTGGTTGCCGGCGGTGATGGCGCTGACGCCGCCGTTCACCGAGACCTGATGCAGGTTGCGAGTGCCTTCGGAGTTGGCCGTGAAGTAGAGCGTGCGGCCGTCGGGGCTCCAGAACATGTCGCCCGTCAGCTGTCGGTCAAAGTCGCCCGAGATCAGCCGTGGATTGCTCCCGTCGCGATCCATGAGCCAGATGCCGACGTTGCGATAGGTATCGTCGTTGTAATCGACGCCGGTGTAGGCAATGCTGCGTCCGTCGGGAGAGGGCAGCGGGCTGCCGTCAATTCCTCGGCGCGTGGTCAGCTGGCGAATGGCGCCATCGCTCACCGAGACCGCGTAGATCTCGCGCTCCCGCCAAGTCAGCTCGGCATCGTCAGCCCGATGTGAGCTGAACAGCAGCTCGGCACCCTCAGGTGTCCATTCGCCCGAAGAGTGATTCCATGACCCATCGGTCAGCTGCCGCGGCGTGCCCCCGGCCGCGGGCACGACGAAGAGGTGGGTCCATGCGTCGTCAACGTAGCCCACCCGGTCTTGCCGATAGTCGGCCCGGGTCACCACGCGCGGCTCCTGTGTCCACTGGGCGCCTTCGGGGCGTCCGGGCAGCGCAATGTTCCAGCTCTGACGGTCGGCCACGTCCATGGTAAAGGCGATATGCTCTCCGTCTGGCGACCACCGCAGATTCGACGGTGACTCCGTCACCCGCGTGACCTGCGTGACGGCACCCTCAGCGTCCATCCAGCGCACGAAGATCTGACGGCCTGACGGCTCTCCGGCCGCCAGATAGGCGAGGCGCGTGCCGTCAGGAGACCAGCTCGGTGACGACCCGTCGACCAAAAAGCGGTTGCGCGTACCGTCGGCACTCATGATCCAGATTGCCGACTCGCGGCTGTCATTCATGCGGTCGACCCAGCCGCGCGTATACACGATGTGCTGACCGTCAGGCGAAATCTGGGGTGACGAGACCGTCTCGATGTCGAGATAGTCTTCGAGCTGCAGCACCCGATCCTGAGCCGACGCGGTCGCAGCCGTCGAAATCAGCAGGAACAGAGGGAGCGCATATCTCGTCATCAGTCGAGACCATGCGCCTTGGGGGGTGGCGTTGCAAGCATTCATCGACAATTCTCCTTAAAGGATGTAACCAACCCTCGGAGGCACGATGCTCGCAAAACTTTTTCCGCGCAACGAGCACCCATCCGAACGGGTCGTTCGGATCGTTGCCGGTCTCGCCATTTTGTCGCTGTTCTTCGTAGGTCCTCGTACGCCGTGGGCGCTGATCGGTATTGTGCCCGTGATTACCGGTTCACTGGGCAGCTGCCCCATCTACACGCTGCTGGGCATCAGCACATGCCCCATGCGGCGCGGCTGACCGCTCAAACCTGAGCACCTATCGCGTGCGCACAACCATGATGAAGTGGGCAATCGCTCCGCTGCTGCTCGTCGGGCTGTCGGCCTGCAGCGTGGTGGGCTTTCCCTCAGGTCGGGGCAGTGCTCCGGCTCCCACCCCGGCACCAACCCCCATGCCGGTGGGGGCTGTCCCGGGGCCCTCGGTGCCGGCCACACCCACCAGCGCGTTTCCGGGTGGTGCCACGCGCGGCCCTGACAACGGGCGCACCTATGAAGTCTTCGGCGAAGAATACCGGGTGCTCGATACGGTCGAGGGCTACCGGGAGCGTGGCCGAGCCTCATGGTACGGCGCCGAATTCCACGGCCGCCCGACCGCGAGTGGTGAAACCTTTGATCAGCACGGGCTGTCGGCTGCGCACCGCACGCTGCCGCTGCACACCTGGGTCGAGGTGACCAATCTGGACAACGGCCGGCGCACCGTGCTGCGCATCAACGATCGTGGTCCCTTCGCCCGCACGCACGAGCGCATCATCGATCTTTCGTATGGGGCCGCACTGCAGCTGGGCGTGGTCGGACCGGGTACGGCCGAAGTCGAGGTGCGGGCGCTTGCGCCTTACGAAATCGGGGAGCGATCCCCGTGACGACCCGTATCGCCCGGTCTATATTCTCCCGCCCGAGCCCCGCTCGGCTGGGGCGTTTCGAGCTTCGAAACGCGCGCGCTCTTCACGCTTGACGGAGTCTGGGACTTGGCGCGCATACTCGTGACCGGAGCCGGCGGGCAGATCGGCTCAGAGCTCGTTCCGCTGCTGCGCAGTCTGCATGGTGATGCCAACGTGCTCGCCACCGACGTTCGTGCACTGAGCGGTGCCCTTGCCGAAGGGCCCACGGGCGAACTGGACTGCACGCGGGCCGACCAGGTCGCGGAGCATTTCTCGGCATTCCGGCCCGACGTGGTGTATCACTTGGCAGCGCTCTTGTCGGCCGTGGGCGAGCGCATGCCTCAAAAGGCCTGGGACATCAACCTTGGCGGCCTGTTTCATGTGCTTGAGGCCTGCCGGGAGCACGGGTCAGCCCTCTTCACCCCGTCATCGATCGCCGCCTTCGGCCCCACGACGCCGCGCGACCCCGCGCCGCAAGACACCATTCAGCGCCCGACGAGCATGTATGGCGTCACCAAGGTTGCCGGCGAGTTGCTGTGCGACTACTACCACGCGCGCTATGGCGTTGATACGCGGGGTTTGCGCTATCCGGGGCTGATCAGCTGGGCGCACCCGCCCGGCGGCGGCACGACCGATTTTGCGGTCGAGATCTATTTTGCTGCGGTTCGCGAGGGGCGCTATCGCTGCTTTGTCGGTCCCGAAACGCAGTTGGACATGATGTACATAAACGACGCCGTTCGGGCGGCGGTCGAAGTGATGGAGGCCGATGGCTCGAAACTTGAGCATCGAAATGCCTTTAACATTTCGGCGATGCAGGTCACGCCTGTGGCGCTGGCAGAGAGCATCACCCGGCACCTGCCCGACTTCCAGATGGACTACGAGGTCGATCCGGTCCGCCAGGCCATCGCCGACTCATGGCCCCGCCGCATCGATGACACCGCAGCACGCGTCGAATGGGGTTGGCGTCCCGAGTTCGACATTGAAGCCATGACTGTTGAAATGCTCAAACACATCGAGGAGTAGACGCGATGCCGCTGGATCGACTCAATGCCGTTGTCGAGGCCCATGTAGCCACCCTCGACGTAGCGGGCACCTCCAAGGGGGCGGAGCATGTGGTCACCGAGGCGATTCGGGCCCGAGGCGGACGGGGTCCCCGCTTCAGGCTTGAGGGTCATGGAGACCGCGAGTTCATGCGCATGAACTCGAATTCATATCTGGGTCTGGGCCTGCACCCCGAAGTGATTCGTGCTGAAGAAGAGGGGTCAGAGCGGTATGGCGCTGGCCCGGGCGCCGTGCGCTTCATCAGCGGCACCTACGACGTGCATGTCGCGCTCGAGCGGCGCCTCGCGGCGTTCCACGGTCGCGAAGCCGCCATGGCGTTCAGCTCCGCCTACGCCACGATCGTGTCGACGATCGTTCCCTTGGTCACGGCCGACACGGTGCTGATCAGCGACGAGCTGAATCACAACTGCATCATCAATGCGATGCGCCTGGCCCGCCCCCTCGACAAGCGGGTGTATGCCCACAATGACGTGGCGGGGCTCGAAAAGGCTCTGGGTGAATTTGCGGGCAAGGCCAAGCGAGCCTTGGTCGTGACCGACGGTATCTTCTCGATGCGAGGTGACCATGCCCCGCTCGACGAGATCGAAGCAATCTGCCGGCGGTTCGACCCGGAATTTGAAGAAAACGTGGTGCTGCTCGTTGATGACTCGCACGGCGTGGGGGCCTTTGGCCACACGGGACGCGGCACAGAAGAGTACACGGGCGCCCGGGCCGATGTGCTGATTGGAACGCTCGGTAAGGCGTTTGGCGTCAACGGAGGATACGTGGCGTCTTCGGCATCGCTCGTGCGCTTCTTTCGGGAGACAGCGCCGATGTACATCTATTCCAATCCGATCACACCCGGCGAAGCCAACGCGGCGATCCGGGCCCTTGATCTGGTCGATTCCCCTGAAGGCGTCGCCTTGCTCGATCATCTGCGATCGCTCACGCGCCGCTTTGAAGACGGGCTTGGCCGCATCGGTATCGAGACGATTCCGGGCGAACACCCGGTGGTGCCCCTCATGATTCGTGACACGGCCCGTACCCGACAGCTGGTGCGGCATCTGTTCGACGCCGGCGTGCTCGTGACCGGCCTGACGTACCCTGTGGTACCACGGGGTGATGAAGAAATCCGCACCCAAATCAATGCCGATCACACCGAGGCCGACATCGACTTCGTCTTGGATGTGCTCGCTGAGGCCCAGCGCTGATGAACCAACCATCGCCCACTGACGCGGCACAGGCACGCGGCTGCATGGTCGCCTTTCTCGGCATGATTTTGCTCACGCTGGTTCCGGGCGTTGGCAACTTCATCGAGATCGATCCGGCCGTCGCCTATGCCCTGCTTGCTGCGGCTGTGCTCCTGCTCTTCGCCGGCGCGGCTATTGCCTTGGTCAAGGGGCGCGGCGGGCGTGGACCTTGATGACGCGCACCCTTCTGGCGCGTGGCGTCGGCACGCTTGCAGCCGGCGTCTCCATCGCTCTCTGGGGATGGCTTGGCTGGTCCACGCTCACCGGAGCGCCTTCTGAGACCGTGCCCCCGGTGCTGATCGGCTGTCTGCTGTTTCCGGGGCTGGCAATCGCCGGAGCCCGAGGCACCTATGTCGACGCACCCCTCGTGACGGGCATTACGGGTCTGATCGGGTTCTTTCCGGTCGGGCTGTACTTTCTCGTCGCACCGGGATGGCTGCGCTTGATCGCCTTGCCGCCCCTGATGCTGCTTCTGGCCGCAGGGCTCTTGCTCAGTACCGAACGGGCTGCCGACGCTACCTGAAGAGCGCCGGATGCCCTCCGGTATGCCAGAAGATCACGCGGTCACCGGCCGGGAACTGCCCGTCGCGCACGGCGGTGATCATGCCGGCTGCCGCCTTGGCCGTGTAGAAGGGCTCGACGAGCACGCCCTCTGACGTTGCCAGCAGCTCTGCCGCCTCTTCAGAGGCCTCGGTGGGTTGCCCGTAACCGGTGCCGATCTGGTCGTCGCGTACATCGATGCGGTGCGCGACCGCCGCGAGCTGCGCAGCGTCGAACTGCAGGCGTTCGAGGGCACCGGCTGCGAGACGCTCTGCGGTTGCCCGCAGCTGTGGCGCGGGGGTGTCGGCACTTACGGCCGTGATGTCGATATCAGGCCGATCGAGCAGCGCGAGCCCGGCCCACAGCCCAGCGAGTGTGCCCCCCGACGACGACGAGACGAACAGGTGGATCGAGCGGTCGGGAGCTGCCCCCATCTGATCATGCAGTTCGACCAAGGCCTCCACGAAGCCGATCGCCCCGAGCGCTGTCGAGGCCCCCAGGGGCAAGACGAGCGCACGACCCCCTGCCGCTTCAATCTCTGCAGAGACCTGCTGCAGGGCAGGCTCTCGGGCGGCCCGATCGGCGACCTGATGAATACGCGCGCCAAAGGTGCGATGCAGCAGCGCGTTGCCAGTTGGCGGGTCGGGTGCGGCACCGTTGATCACGAGCACGCACCCCAGACCGAGGCGTGCGGCTGCGGCCGCGGTCACCCGACAGTGGTTGGACTGCGGGCCGCCGGTGGTGACCAGATGGGTCACCCCCTGCAGGCGTGACGGAGCCAGTTCGCGGTCGAGCTTGCGCACCTTGTTGCCCCCGAGCCCGAACCCGGTCTGCTCATCGAGCTTCACCCACAGCTCGGGAATTTCGGGGCCAAGCGCAGCCTGCAGCCTCGGCATGCGCAGCAAGGGTGTCGGTCTCGAGGCGAGGGAGGTGCGGTCGACGGCGTCGAGTCGGGCGCGCAGGTCAGCGAGGTTCATGGCAGTAGAGGGTCAGGCAGAGGCCGGCGAGGTCGAGGGCGCCAGAGTGGCGTGGGCAGGGCCGGTCTCTGCGTGGCGGCGTGCGGCCTCGAGTACCGTGGCCGCGTGCAGCGCTGCGATGTCTTCGGGGTGCTCGGCATAGCCACCGGCCATCGAGACCGCCACGGGCACGCCACGCTCGAAGCAGAGGTCGAAGACGAGTTGGTCGCGTGCGGCCATCGCTTCTCGCGATACCGACAGACGGCCCAGGCGGTCGTGCTCCCACGCGTCGACACCCGCCACGAAAAACACAATCTCGGCACCCCCGGCAAGCGCCACGCGCACTCCGCGTTCAATCGCATCGAGCCAGGGCTCGTCACCCGTGCCGTCGGGCAGAGCGATATCGAGATCGCTGCGTTCCTTGTGGAACGGGTAGTTGCTCTCTCCATGAACGGAGAGCGTGAAGACCGAGTCGTCGCGCTCGAAGATCGCAGCCGTGCCGTTACCCTGATGCACATCGAGGTCGATCACCGCAGCTCGCCTGATGCGACCCTCATGCTGCAGCGCACCAATGGCAACCGCGACATCATTGAAGACACAGAACCCCTCACCGCGATCGGCAAAGGCGTGGTGCGTGCCTCCGGCAAGATTCACGGCCACCCCGTCGTCGAGCGCGGTGCGAGCTGCGGCCAGAGTGCCGCCCACGGACCGGCGTGAGCGTTCGACCAGGCCGGGAGACCACGGAAACCCGATCCGGCGCACGGCGGCATCGGCCAACTGCCCTCCGGTGACCGCTGCCAGGTACTCAGGGGTATGAACCCTTAAGAGCTCAGCGTCGGTCGCCGCAGCGGGAACCTCGAGCACGATGCGGGGGTCCGCAGCAACGCGCTGACGCAACAGCGCGTATTTGCGCATCGGGAAGCGATGCCCGTCGGGTAGAGGGAGCACGAAGTGATCGCAGTAAAACGCCTTCATGGCGATCAGGTTAACGCCGCCTTGCCGAGAGTGGCCAGTCGCGGCCTCGGTGTGCGGTGGCTGCGGGAGGTCGTGCAGCCAGCGGTGTGCCTTCTGCTGGCCTGTCTGTCCCCGGTGCCCATCGCTGCCCAAGCCCCGTTGAGGCCGGCCGCTGCGGCGCAAAATGGGGTCATCACAGGCTATGTCTTCGACCCAAGCGGGCCTGTGGCGGCCGCTGATGTCCTGCTCTTCGACTCTCGCGACGGTGAGCCGTCGGGGGCACGCCCATTTACGCGTGCCGAGACCGAAGAAGACGGGCGTTTTTCGCTGTCGGCCCCGGCCGGAGCCTACACGCTGGTCATACAGCGACTCGGCTATGGGCAGGCGGAGCGCTCGATCTCGCTGCGCGCCGGCGAACAGCTCAGTCTCGAAATCGAGCTTGAGCCGCAAGCCCTCCAGCTCGAGGGGGTCGGCGTGGCCGCCGAACGCAGCCGCGAGCGCCGGCGCTTTGAAGAGACCGCGGGCATCACGGTGCGCGAGATCTCTCAAGAAGAGCTGAAGCTGGTGCCCGGATTTGCCGAGGCCGACCCGATTCGCGCCGTCGAAATTCTCCCTGGCGTTGTCTCGACGTCAGACTTCTCGTCGTCGTTTCATGTGCGCGGCGGCTCGGCCGATCAGAACCTGATTCTGCTCGATGGCACTCCGATCTTTTCGCCGTTTCACTTGGGCGGATTCTTTTCGGTCTTCAACGCTGACATGGTCGATCGAGCCGAACTGGCGTCGGGAGGGTTTCCCGCGCAGTTCGGGGGCCGCGTATCATCGGTGCTGTCGGTCGAAAGCGATCCTGGCGATGGCAGTTTCGGGGTCGACGCCGGGGTCTCGCTACTGGCGACGCGTGTGGCCATGAAGGGCGGTGCGCCGCAGTCGGTGCGCTCGGCACTCGGCCTCTCGGATCTGCGCTGGCGGGTGTCGGCACGCCGCTCGTACATCGACGCGCTGCTCGCACCGGTCACCGATTTTCCGTATCGACTGCAAGACCTGCAGGGCGTGCTCGAAGTCGGCGTGGGTGCGCGGGACCGCATTCGCTTCACGGGCTACACGGGCGACGACATTCTCGATCTAGCCAACGTCTCTGACGACGGGTTTCCGCTCAAAGTCGACTGGCGTTGGGGCAACGATGTGGCCGGTTTGCGGTGGACCCGTCTGCTCGACCGGGGCACGCTGACGA
>CAYVPD010000032.1:0-9953 GCA_964453545.1 uncultured Gemmatimonadaceae bacterium | reverse complement strand
AGGCTACGACAATCAGCCCATGTTCACGCCCAACGGGCAGCTGCTCTTCACCCAGGGCGAGGGCGAGCGCACCGACCTGTGGCGCTGGGACCCCAACGCCAACATCAAGCACCGCATCACGCTGACCAGCGACGAGAGCGAGTACTCGGCCACGCCGATCCCCGGGGCCGTGGGCACCGTCAGCTACATCAAGGTCGAGGCCGATTCGACGCAGCGCCTGTGGCGCATTGATGAAGATGGCTCCAGTGCCCACGTGCTCGTGCCGAATCTGGCGCCGGTCGGCTACCACGCCTGGCTCGACGAGCAGAACGTCGCCATGTACGTGCTCGCTGATGAGGATGCCGGAACGCCCTCAACTCTGCAGATCGGCCGCCTGCCGGCGGGTGCCGGTACGGCCGCCATCATCTCGGCCGCCCCCGACGTCGAGGTGCGGGTGAAGGCCGAGAACATCGGGCGCTCGCTGCAAAGCATTCCCGGGCGTGCGGCGGTTTCGTTCACCCAGGCGCGTGGTGGTGCGAGCGACGACGGCATCGGGCTGTGGACGCTCTTCGAATACGACCTCGAGCGCGACCGCATCAGCCGCATCGCCGATCTGCCCGAGGGCACGCAAGACCACGCCTGGACCCCCAACGGCGATCTCATCACGGCCGTCGGCAGCTCGTTTTATCAGTGGCGCGATGGCGACTGGCAGTTGATCGCCGACTGGTCCCGGTTGGGGCAGACCTTCACGCGCATCGCGGTCGACGCTGATGGCGTGACGGTGGCGGTGGTCGGCGAACCGGTCGGGAGCACGAACTAAGCGGCCTGGGTGTGCCGGGCCCGGTGGGCCCGGCACATACCTCACCCGCCGTGCAGCGCTGAAGCCGGCACGGCAACCCGCAGCAAGCCGCGCATCTGCCCCTCGCTGAAGCCGGTCGCCTGGTCTTGCGGATACAGCTCGGCCAGCGCCTCCGCGACACCCGGGGCTAGCTGTTCGTCATTGCCGTGGCAGTTCAGGCACGGCGCAGCGGTGGGGAGCGCCTTGTAATAGCGAAACCCACCGTCGGGGTCGGCCTGCACCCAATCCTCAGGAATGGCGCCGCCGCTCGCCTCATAGGCCTCAGCGAAGTGCGCCAGTGCCGCCACTTCGAGCGCATCGGGAGTATTGGCCGGGTTGCGCAGCTGCCATGAGGTGCGCTTGACGACCATGCCCTGCTCCTCGCTGACCTGCTGCGTGAGGGGGAGCGCTTCGACGTTGCAGAACTCCATGGCGCCAACCGGTCCGCTCTCTTGCATCGCCTGCACCAGGTTGGTCTGCAGCGTGCGGGCCAGCGTCATTGCGACGGGCTGAGCGAGCTCGGCCACGGCCGCTGCATCTTCGGTTGACACCGCGATCGGTGCGGCTGGTTGCTCGACGGTTTCGGGTGATGCGTCATCGGCGGTTTCGCCGCCACCGCAGGCCGTGACGCCCAGGGCCGCAGTGAGGGCCATTACGATGGTGACAGGGGCGAACCCACGCATGGGCACAAGCCCACGAAGGTCAGAATGGTTACGCATGATGTTTGACTCCTGAATGAAGCAGTAGGGCATTGGTATGCTGTGAGTCAGGCTATGTCGCGTCTACGAAGCGATCGCAGCAACTGCCCCACGACCGTGGGCCCGAGTGCGAGCAGCCCCACCCACACCCACTCCACCGGGTGCAGCGCAACGGTGCCGAGCACACGCTGTGCCGCAGGCAGATGCAGGGCGATGGCCTGCAGGGCGATGCCCAAGAGCACGGCCCCGATCGCCCATCGGTTGCCGACAAAATCGTCCGGATGCCACATCGGCCGGCCCACGCCCCGCGCGTTGCCGATGTGAAAGAGTTGTGCCAACGCGAGGGTGGTAAAGGCGAGCGTCCGCGAGCGCGCGAGCGCATCGGGAGAGGTGACTGCGCCCGTCGGCACGACATAGGCCACGAGCGTCACCGCCGTGATCAGCACCGCATAAAACGCGATGGCTGCAACCCCGTGCCGACTCATCAACTGGGCCTCAGGTGGGCGCGGGCGCCGCTCCATGACGTTGGGGTCGGCCGGCTCAAAGGCGAGCGCCAGCGCCGGAAAAGTGTCGGTCACGAGGTTGAGCCACAGAATCTGCAGCGGGAGCAAAGGCAGCGCCCATCCGGCGATGCCTGCGCCCAGCAAGATGCAGATTTCGGCCAGATTGCAGCTGAAGAGGTAGAAGACAAACTTGCGAATGTTGTCGTGGATCACGCGCCCTTCGCGCACGGCCACGGCCAGCGTGGGAAAGCGGTCGTCCAGCAGAATCACGTCGGCCATCTCGCGCGCCACGCTGGTGCCGCGTTGGCCCATCGCGACACCCACATCGGCCTTGCGGAGCGCCGCCGCGTCATTGACCCCGTCGCCGAGCATGGCCACGATCGCCCCGCCCGACTGAAGCTCTTCGACCAGGCGCAGCTTTTCTTCGGGGCTCACGCGGGCATGGACCCGCCCCTCATCCATCCCCAGCGCACGGGCAATCGCCCGCCCCGTGGCTGCTTGGTCTCCCGTGATCATCACCGTCTCGATCCCCGCACTGTGAAACGCCTCAATCGTCTCGTGCACGCCCTCGGCAGGCGGGTCGACGAGCCCGATCAGGGCCAAGAACCGCCATCCTTCGGGGGATGGCTGCCAGTCGTCGGGAGCGCGCCCACCGCTCGCGCGACGGTCGGCACCCTCGCCGGCGCCTTCACTCCCCCGATCTGCCAACGCTAGCACGCGCAGTCCCTCGGCGGCCATGCGCTCATTGGCCTGCGTGATGTGCATTTCGGCCTGCGTGCTCAGCGAGCAGTGCCCCACCACCACTTCGGGCGCACCCCGCATGACCGCGAGCGGCTCCGACCCGTCGGCCGCGCGATGCAGAGAGGCTGCAAAGCGCCGCGCACTGCTGAACGGGGCCTCGGCGATCATCGGCCACGCCGCGCGCAGGTCAGGCTCGGGGATGTCGGCAGCGCTGGCTTGGCGCTGGCCTGCCTGAAGCGCCCAGGCGACGACCGCGGCCTCGGTCGGGTCGCCGGTGGCCGTCCAGGCCGAGTGCGGACTCCGGCTGCCCGTCCCGGCGGCCTCTTCGGTCTCAAACGTGACGTGAGCATGGGTCCCGAGCAGCGCGGCCCGCACGATCTCCAACGTGGGAGCTTGGACACCCTCACCCGGAGCGCTGCCGTCGCTGCCGTCGCCGCCATCGCCCCCGTCCGCATCCAGGCGCCACAGCGCGCCCACCTCCATGCGCCCCCGGGTGAGCGTGCCAGTCTTGTCCGTGCAGACCACGGTGGCTGCGCCCAGCGCTTCGACGGCCGGCAAGCGGCGGATCAGCACATTGCGCCGCGCCATGCGGCGCAGCCCGATCGCCAGCGTGATGGTGGCGACCGCGGGCAGGCCCTCGGGCACTGCGGCCACGGCCAGCGCCAGCGACGTCTCGATCATTTCGTGGGCGGCCCATCCGCGCATCCAACCAACCCAGCCGACCAGCCCCGCCACGGCAAAAGCGGCCCCAGCCAACCGGCGGCCCAGCGCATCAAGTCGCCGCTCCAGCGGCGTATCTTCGTCGGCGATGCCTCGCACCAACGTGCCGATGCGACCCACTTCGGTGTGCGCACCTGTCGCAACCACCACGCCCACGGCCCGCCCGCTCGCGATCGTCGTGCCGAGCCACGCCATGTTGGAGCGCTCCGGGAGGGGCGTTTCCATGGGCAGATGGGACATGTCGTCGGGCCCTGGCATGTCGTCAGGCCCGGCCCCGGCTTGGGATCCGGCCACGTGCTTCGTGACCGGCACCGACTCTCCGGTGAGCGGGGCCTCGACCACCGTCAATTCGATGGCTTCGAGCAGACGCACATCGGCCGGCACACCGTCGCCCTCTCCGAGCTCGACCACGTCGCCCGGCACCAGCTGCGAGGCCGGAATCTCGACCTCGCGCCATTGGGGCTCGGCACTGTCGTCTGCAACCGCGTCCGCGGGCCGCCGCACCCGCGCCTGATTCACCTCGAGACTGAGGAGCGCCTCCATGGCGCGGCGCGCACGCCATTCGCTGGCAAAGCCGATCGCCGCATTGAGGGCGAGCACGACAGCGATCGCGGCAGTATCGAGCGGGTCCCCCGCAATCCAGGCCACGGCCGCAGCAACCGCAAGCAGCAGCACGACCACGCTGCGAAACTGATCGAAGAGCATTTTCCAGACGGGCCGAGGCGGGGTGGGCTCGAGCCGATTCTCACCGACCCGAGCCCGCCGATGCTCCGCCTCATGGACGGTCAGCCCCGAGAGGCTGCTACCCACCTCGTCCAAGACCTCAGAAGGGGCCTTTGCATGCCACAAAGTGCCAGAAGCCACCGCTCGCCCACCGCCCGTTCAGCACGTCAGAGTGATCTCGTCTCTCGGCTGCGGTGCACGATGTGGGCCGTGCCGTGCCTTACCCTCCGACCGAGAGCCGCCCGCCGATGTAGAGGCCGCGCCCCGGCGTCTGAAAGCCGAAGACCTCGACGTAGTCTGCATCGAGCAGGTTTTCGGCCCGCATGAAGAGCGTGAAGCCCGGGCGGCCCGCAACCGCACGCAGCACCCGCGCCTCGAGCGATGCATCAACCAAGGTGTAGGCCGGCAAGCTCACCGCCGCCACGGGCCACGCGTTGAAGTTGCGGTCCGCCCGCTCCCCCACACGCAGCACCGAAACGTCGCCGCCGTTCGCCCCTTCACCGCGCCACGCCAGTGCCACACGCAGCTGATTGCGCGGGCGACGCAGCAGCCCTTCGCCCTCGACAAAGTTGGCCGTCGGTCCCGCGTCGAAGCCGGCTTCGAGCACCTCGGTGTCGAGCCAGGTCAGATCAGTCGAGAGCTGCAGCGCCGGCAGCAGCCGTACCTCGGCCCCCACCTCAAGCCCTGCGGAGCGCGCCTCGGCAATGTTGAAATAGTTCGGATCGCCAAGCGCAGGCGGAGCCCCCGTGTACTGAATCAGGTCGGTGAAGCGCTGGTCAAACCAGGTCGCCTGCAGGTTCACGCGCTCCGACAGCAGCGACTGCTCGAGCCCGAGCTCCCAACTGGTCGAGCGCTCCGGCCGCAGGTTGGGGTTGCCGGTCACCCATCCTGTGGCAAACGCCTCAAAAAATGTCGGCTCCTTGAGCCCGCGGCCCAGCGCACCCCGCACCCGCGTGCCCTCTGCAGCACTCCACGCCGCGCCGAGCTGCCACGTCGTAAAGGTGCCGAACTGCTCGTTGTCTTCACTGCGAATGCCCACATTGGCGCTCACCGCACCCGCACCCGTCACCAAATGGCCGTAGACCGCACGATTGGTGCGATCGTAGGCCGCGCGCCCCGTCGAATTGCCCCACTCCGAGAGCGACTCGTTGAACGAGCGCACCGTCTGCTCCTCGAGCTCGAAACCGCCCGTCACCACCGTGCGCTGGCCCAACGTTACATTGGCGCGCACATCGGCCTGCGTGCGCGTCAGGGCGTCGAGGCTCTGGTAGCCAAACGAGCCCAGCGTGTCGGCCGCGTTGTCGGGAGCATCGTCGGTGCCCGTCTCGGAGTCGAAGACGGTGAGGAGCGCCCGCAGATCCAGGCGCGATCCGATGCGACGATTGAACTCCACCCCCAGCTGCGCCTCGTTGAAGAACGTCTGCTGGTTGGTGTCGACGATGTTGCCGCTGAAGTCAGTCGGAAAGCTGTACGCCCGGTCGAGTGCCCGCGCACTCACCCGCACCTGGCTGGCTTCGTCGATCTGCACATCGACGCGCCCATTGAGCACCAGGTTTTCGTGCGAGTTGTTGAAATCGAGAATGCCGTCGGTGTCATAGCGGGCCAGCGTGAGCCCGTAGGCGGCCTGCCCGGTGCCTCCGGTGACGGCCACCGTTGCATCGCGGCGCCCAAAGCTGCCCGCCTGCGAGGTCAGGGTGGCCGTCGCAGCCCCCGAGCCCTTGCGGGTGATCACATGAATCACGCCGGCCACGGCATCAGATCCGTAGAGCGCGCTCGACGGGCCGCGCACGATCTCGATGCGCTCGATGTTTTCGGTGGTCAGGCCCGAAAAATCGTAGAGCCCACCCGGCTGATTGACCTGCACCCCGTCGACAAGCACGAGCGCGTGGTCACTCTCGCCACCACGAAAGAACACCGACGACAGCGCCCCAAATGATCCGTTGCGCGCCACACTCAGACCCGGCACCTCACGCAGGGCGTCGACCACGCGAATCACGCCGCGGCGGCGCAGCTCATCGCCATCGACGATCGTGACATGGGTGGCGACGGCACTTTCGGGCAGCGGCACCGGGGCGGCACTGACGACAAACCCCTCGAGCTCAAACGCACGAGGAAGGGAGTCAGGAGCCTGCGAGTCGGGGGCCTGCCCCGAGACGGCAGACGCAACAGCGCCGAGGGCCACCGTCGCAACGACGGCGGCACGTGCCAAAAACAACATGCTTTGTCTCCAGTTCCCGCCCACGCGGGATGAAGCGAGGATCCAAAGCGATCAGGTCTCCTGGCTTGAGGCCGTTGTCCTCACCTTCCCAGAGCTGTCGGGCTCCAGTGGCGTCATCGAGGCAACGTTCCATCCCACAGGGGGCTGGACCTCTTCACAGTGGCGGGGCCGCGCCGGATTTGCACCGGCTTCCGTGATGACCGCTTTGCAATTGAATTGTGCTCGTACGCTAGCCGCGATCGCGAGCGCGCGACAGAGGGCAGACGCGCGCACCACGTGTTTCTGCGGAACCGCCCCCCTTCGCACGGGTTCAACCGCGTCAATGGACATCTTGCCCGAGACCCTCTCCGCCAGCCCCCTGGTCGCGCTCGCCACCCTGTTCGGGGCCGGGCTGCTGACGTCGCTGACGCCGTGCGTCTACCCCATGATCCCCATCACCGCGGGCATCATCGGCGGTACCGCACGCGAAGGGCAGTCCCGGGGGCGCACCGTGGCGTTGTCGCTGACCTATGCGGTCGGCATGGCTTCGCTCTACGCGCTGCTCGGGCTGATTGCCGGACTCTCAGGCACCCTCTTCGGCTCGGTCAGTGCGAGCCCCTGGGCCCTGCTGATCGTCGGCAATTTGCTGCTGCTCTTCGCCCTCAGCATGCTCGACGTCTTGCCTGTTCCGGTGCCCAAGCGCCTGATGCAATGGGCCGGATCACAGCGTGGTGGCGGCTCGTTTGGCGCGGTATTTCTGCTCGGTGCCAGCTCCGGCGTCGTCGCCGCCCCCTGCGGCGCACCGGCCTTTGCCGTCGTGCTCACCTGGGTCGCGGCCACGCAGGCCGGCCTCATGGGCTTCGTCTATCTCTTCGTCTTTTCGCTCGGCATGACCGCGCTGCTCGTGGTCGTCGGTATCTTTTCAGGCGTCATCTCGGTGCTGCCGCGCTCCGGCGCGTGGATGCTCTGGACAAAACGCTTTGCTGCCGTGCTCATGCTCGCCATGGCGCAGTACTACTTCGTTCAGGCCGGCTACAACCTGTGAATGCCATGAAGATCTTTTCGCGCCCCGCGCGCCCTACGCGCCACATGCAGCCCATCACCCTGCTGCTGGCCCTCATCGCGCTCGCGCTCCCCGCCTGCAGTTCGGAGCCCGCTTCAGCCCAAGGCGTGGGCCCCGAGATCGGCTCACAGCTGCCGCGCGATCTCGCCCTCGAAGATCTCGCCGGCAATGCCGTCACGCTTGGCGACTACCTCACGCCCGGCCGCCCTGCCCTGATCGAGATCTGGGCCAGCTGGTGCGAGAACTGTGAAGCGCTGCAGCCGCAACTTGATGCGGTACTCGAGCGTTGGGATGGCGACGTTGACGTCATCGCCGTGGCCGTTGCCGTGGCCCAGTCGCAGCGTCGGGTGCAGCGGCACATCGACGAGCACGGGCACACGTATTCGTTTGTATGGGATGCCAAAGGCAACGCCGTTCGCGCTCTCAATGCAGCCACCACCAGCATCGTTATCGTCGCTGACGGCGAAGGGCGCGTGGTCTACACAGGAGTGGGCGGCGACCAAGACCTCGTGGCCGCGGTGGCGCAGGTACTGCAGCCGTAAGGCGACTACGTCGTAACCGCCCTACAGCCGATCGCGCCAGAAGCTCTCGTCCCAGCCGATCGTGAGGTCGTTGCCTCGCCGAACCAGCGGGGTGCGCAAGATCAGCGGCTCATCGGCCGCAATGTCGAGCCAGCGGTCTTCGCCGTAGTGGGCCTGATGCAGGCCGAGCGACCCGAAGCGCTTCGCTTCACGATCAATCAGCGCATCAATGCCGTATTTCTGGCTGAAGCGACGAAGCTCACCCTTTGAGGCCGCGCGCTGCTTGAGGTCGTTGAAGTGCACTTTGAGGCGGCGCTCTTTGAAGAAGCGCTGCGCCTTGCGGGTCTCGGCGCACGAGGCCACACCAAAGATCTGAACGTCAGACATCGATCGCAGCTCGCCGCCCGACTTAGCGGTAGTTGCCGAACTGCAGTTCGACGCCCCAGTCGCCGCCCTTCAAAAAGGCGATCACCTCTTGAAGGTCATCGCGCGAGGGTGAGCTCACCCGCAGCTCTTCGCCCTGAATGGCCACCTGTACCTTCTTGAAGCCCTGATCTTTGACCGCCTTGACGATCTTCTTGGCCGTCTCTTGATCGATGCCCTGCTTCAGGCTCACCGTGCGCCGCGCCCGACCCAGGGTGCCGATCTCGACATCGCCTTCGACCAGATTGCGAATCGGCACCCCACGACGTGACAGCTTCTCGCGCAGCACGTCGAGCAGCGCCTTGAGGCGGTACTCATCGTCGGCATCGAGCTTGACGGCACCCGCCGCACGGTCGAACTCCACCGTGCACGTCGTGCCCTTGAAGTCGTAACGGGTGGCAACCTCTTTGGTCGCCTGATTCACAGCGTTGTCGACTTCCTGCAGGTCGACCCCGGTCGAAACGTCAAACGAATTGTTCTTGGCCATGGCTTTGCGCTTTGGGTTAGAGCCGCGCCCCGTGATCTGCAACAAGGCGAAGGTACGCGCGACTAATCTAACAAATCGCGGCCCGGCTCAATTCGGCGCAGTCCGGGAATGGCGTCGAAGTCTGCGTCAAACGAGCAGATGGCATCCAACCCGTATTCCTGCACCACGGCAGCGTGAATGGCGTCACGCGTCATCAGACCCGACACCTCGTCGAGCAGCTGTCGAGAGCGGTCCATGACCTCAACGGTGGTCGGCAGCACGAGGGGAAAGAGGTCACGCGCCAGATCGTACACCCGGAGCCCGTCAGACCAGCGCCCCAACGATCGGTAGCGATACAAGACTTCTTGCAGCGTTTCTACATTGATCACTGCATCGCTCTCGCCGCGGCTCACAGCCCCCAAGAACTCAAGGCTCGGAGACCGATGCCGATGCTCCGCTCCAGCGGCGTACATCAGCACATTGGTGTCGACGAGTACGGCCCCTTCTCTAACGCGAATCATGGCGCCCGCCCCTCAGACGTCGAGGGACCGAGCAGGCTCCACCGACTCGTGCTTCATCTCGGCCGGAGACCCGACCGGCAAGGCGAGCGCGGCCAGGCCCTCGACCGCCGCCAAACGGACCGGGGAGGCTCCAAGCCCGTACTGAACCTCCACCGCCGTTCGGATCAGTTCGCCAATGCTGGTCCCTCGCTGTGCGGCCAACCGCGTCAGCCGAGAGTGCAATTCAGGGGGCAGCAGGATTGTGGTTTTCTTCGTCAGCCCAGCCATGCTCGTTCGCTCCGAGTAAGTCTCCATAGGTGTCTCCATATATGTAGGTTTCTTTGCTTAGACACGCAAGTGTCCAGCGACAAGAAACCCTGGAGGTCGGGGCGAGACGATGGCCGCTTCGGCCAGATCGCCCCTCAGTGCCGCAGCAGCGCTGCGACCGGCACCCCGCCCGGGAGCGCATCGGCGGTCATGGGCACGATCTCGGCGCCCGACTTCAGCGCGAGGCGCCACGCCTCGTCGAGCAGATCGACGCTGCCGTCGCTGCGCTCGTCGTCGCGCTCAAACTCGCCGTG
>CAYVPD010000031.1:0-10048 GCA_964453545.1 uncultured Gemmatimonadaceae bacterium | reverse complement strand
GGTGACCTCCTCGGCCAGACTCTCGAGTGCCGCCACGGCCGCGGGGCCGCTCGGCCTGGCTGCGGTCGGGGCCTTCAATGTCGGGCGCATTTCGGCGGCCTTTGATCGGGCCTGGGGAGGGCGTGACGGAGACGCGATCACCAATCGAGGTCAGCATCCGCCGCCCGAGAGAGTCTATGATCCGCCCATCGAACTCGGCGCAGGCGCCGAGCTGATGGCGTTTCACCTTGGCTCGACCGTGGTGCTGGTGTTGCCGGCCGGGCTGACGCCGGTGCCAGACCTCGCCACCGGCATGGAAATTCAGGCCGGGCGGGTTCTGGCCCGCTGACTCGAGGTGCTGGCAGCGATCGGCGGCCAGAACCTTGCAGACGTCCCTTTTCGTCATTGCTCCCGCCCCGTCGACGGGGGCATGTTAGACCTCCTCTTGCTTCCCGAAACTCCCGAGCTGCCGTGTCGAGCCATCTCGCCCTCGAGGGCAACCCGCTGCTGCGCGAAGACTTCGTCATCGCCTTTGATCAGATCACGAGTGACCACGTGGTGCCCGGGGTTCGGGCTGTCTTGGCCGAGGGTGAGCGGCGACTCAAGGCTCTCGTCGACAACCCCGAAGCGCCCAGCTGGCATAACACGATCGAGGCCCTCGATGAACTGACGCAGTGGGTCGGCGAACGCATCACTCCGGTCAATCATCTGACGGCCGTCGCCGAGACCGCGCAGCTGCGCGATGCATGGAACGAGGTGCTGCCCGAGTACAGCCAGTTCTGGACGCGCCTGACGCTCAATGAGGGGTTGTGGGCGCGTGTGAGAGCGTTTGCCGAGAGTGATGAGGCGATCGCTCTCGACCCGCTTCGCCGACGGCATCTCGACAAGACGGTGCTCGAGTTCCGACGCGCCGGTGCCGACCTTGAGGGAGACGACCGGGAGCGACTCGAAGCGATTCAGGTCGAGCTCGCACAGTTGTCGCAGCGGTTCAGCGAAAATGTGCTCGACGCAACGGCCGCGTGGGAGTTGGTGGTCACCGATGAGGGGCGACTTGAGGGCATTCCCGAGTCGCCAAAAGCCCGCTTCAAGCGTGCCGCAGAAGCCAATGAGGTGCAGGGATGGCTGCTGACCCTCGACCACCCCGCCGTGGAGCCCGTACTGAAGTACGCGCGAGACCGCGAGCTGCGCCGCGAAGTGTTTGAGGCCTACACGACCCGGTGCCGGCAGGGGGAGCACGACAATCGCGGCCTCATTCTCGACATCTTGCGTTTGCGCGAAGAAAAAGCGCGCTTGCTCGACTTTGCCGGGTTTCCCGATTACGTGCTCGCCGACCGCATGGCGCGCAGCGGAGAGCGGGCGCTCGCCTTTGAGCGGGAGCTCACCGAAAAGGCCCGCGCCCACTGGCAGCGTGACGCCGATCGCCTGCGAGCCCACGCGGAATCGCTAGGCCTCGATGCGCTGCGCCCGTGGGACGTCGCCTTTGTGATGGAAGACTTGCGACGACGCGAATACGACCTCGATGACGAAGACCTGCGCCCCTACTTCCCGCTCGACCGGGTTGAGGCGGGCCTGTTTGAGATGGTCGAGCGCGTCTTTGGCTTTCGCGTCGAGGCTGTCGCCAACCCTGCGGTCTGGCATGAAGACGTGAAGTATTACCACGTCTTTGATGAGGCCGGCGTGCTGCGCGGAGCCTTTTATACCGACTGGTTTCCCCGCAAAGAAAAGCGGCAGGGCGCATGGATGAACGACTTTCGGTCTGGGGGGCCGCGCGGCGACTCAGGGTTTGATCCGCACCTCGGCGTGATCTGCGGAAACTTCACCCCGCCCGAGGGCAATCAGCCCGCGCTGCTCACGCACCGTGAAGTCGAGACACTCTTCCACGAATTCGGACATTTGCTGCACCACACGGCCTCCACCGTTCCGGTACGCGCGCGCGGAGGTCTGAACGTGGCTTGGGACTGGGTCGAACTGCCCAGCCAGATCATGGAGAACTGGACCTGGGAACGAGAGGCGCTCGATCTCTTCGCCCGCCATTTCGAGACTGGGGCAACGCTGCCTGACGATCTGTACACGCGCATGATCCGAACCCGGCGCTTCATGGGGGGCTGGACCATGATGCGCCAGCTGAGCTTCGGTACGGTCGACCTGCTGTTGCATGCCGAGTTTGCTCCGCGTGCAGCGCAGGCTTCAGCCGACGAGCTCATGGAGTGGGCTCAGGCGCGCTTCGTCGATTTCGCAGCCGAACCCGAATTTGCGGACTGGCACATTCTGACCTCATTTACGCACCTCTTTAGCGGTGGCTACGCAGCGGGCTATTACAGTTACCTCTGGTCTGAGGTGCTCGAGGCCGATGCGTTCACCCGTTTTCGCAGCGAAGGGGTGTTCAACCGTGAGACGGGGCGGGCCTATGTCGACAGCATTCTGGCGCGCGGCGACAGTGCCGACCCGGAGGCCTTGTTCCGCGAATTCATGGGGCGCGATCCTGACGCCCGCGCCCTGATCGAACGCAACCTCGGTGCCGCATGAGCCCCTGCCAGGAGATCTCACCATGACCCATCGTCTGCGCTTTGCCCTACTCTGGCTGCTGGCCGGCGCGGGCCTGACCGTCAGCGCCTGTGATCGCCCGGGAGCCTACGGCGACGCAAGCTCGATCATCGCAGCTGTGTCGCAGAGCACCTGGACCCAGGTCGAAGATTCGGTTTATCGAGCTTTGGAGCCGACGCTCTACACAGTGCGCGACGAGAAGACCTTCACCGTGACGCACATCGACCCGGCCGACAGCTCACGCTGGGCCCAGCTGCAACAGTTCCGACAGCTGTTGCTGGTCGGTCCGGCGCAGGATCGTTGGATCGCACAGGCTCTGGGCAAGGCCCGGTCTGACACGGTCACCCCTCCCGCCGTCGTGCAGAGTTTTGACGTGTGGGCCCGCGGCCAGACCGTGACCATCGTGGTCACCCCTGAAGGCGATGAGGCCGCAGCCTTTGCAAGCCAGCTCGACAACCTGCGCAATCTCTATGACGAACAGTTCCGTCAGCTCGCGCTGCGCCGCATGTACGTCTCGGGTGTCGACACGCTGCTGGCTGACACGCTGGCACGGCGCGTCGGCTTCCGCATGCTCTTTCCCGATGTCTACAAGCGCAGCGTCAAAGACTCGGTCTTCGTCTTTCGCAATGACAATCCCGACCCCTCTGAACTGATCCGGCAGGTGACCGTGACGTGGCGCTCGCCCCTGGCGTCACCTATGGAATGGGATCGCGACGCCATTCTCGCGTGGCGACAAGAGCTGGTTGATGCCTACTACGCTGATGAACAGGTGCTCGATACGACCCGGGTATTTGCCGCCGCGGTCGAGCTGGGCGACTCCCAAGGCTATGAAGTGCAAGCCGTCTGGCAGAGCCCGCCCAATGCATGGCCGGCTGCCGGGCCCTTCATTTTGCGCGCCATCCCCTGCCCTGCGCACGATCGACTGTATCTTGTCGATGCCTGGCTCTATGCGCCCGGAAAAGAGAAGTACGAATACATGATCCAGCTTGAGACGCTGCTGGACTCCTTCATTTGCACCGACACTGCGCCGCCTGCCCTGTGAGCTTCGTACACCTCCATACCCACTCGGAATTCTCGCTGCTCGACGGCGCCAATCGCATCGATGACCTGGTGCGCCGCGCCAACGAATATGAAATGCCGGGCCTCGCCCTCACCGACCATGGTGTCATGTTCGGGGCCTGGACGTTTCAGAAGGCGGCCAAAAAAGGCGGCATCAAACCGATTCTCGGCATGGAGGCCTACGTCGCGCCCGGAGATCGGCGCGACCGCACCCGAGGCGGGCAGGGCGAAAAGGCCTACTACCATCTCGTGCTCATGGCGCGGGATCGCGTGGGCTACCGCAATCTGGTCAAGCTGACCTCGCTTGGGTTCACCGAGGGGTTCTACCACAAGCCGCGCATCGACCGCGAATTGCTGGCGGCGCATGGCGAAGGGCTGATCGTGTCGTCGGCGTGCCTCGCGGGAGAGGTGGCGCGCAACCTGATGAACGATGACTGGGATGCGGCACGCGAGGCCGCATCGTGGTACGCCAATCTTTTCGACGGCCGGTACTACCTCGAGGTGCAGGGGCACGATTCTGATGGGCAAGACGAGCTCAACCGCCGCATTTTCACGCTGGCCGATGAGCTTGGGCTGCCGGTCATCGCGACCAACGATGCGCACTTTCTGAGCGAGCATGACCACGAGGCACATGACGTGCTGCTCTGCATCGGTCTCGGCAAAGACCGCAGTGACCCGAACCGCATGCAGTATGACCGCGGCCTCTACTTCAAGAGCGGCCCCGAGATGGCCGAGCGGTTTCCTGACCGCCCCGATGTGCTCGAAAACACGCTGAAAATCTGCGACGAGGTCGAGCTGTCGTTCGACAAGAAGTACTTCCTGCCCGAGTTCCCCCTGCCCGACGGATTCACGGTCGAAAATGAGTTTCTCGAGCATCTGGCGCGCGAGGGGGCTGTCGAGCGCTACGGAGCCCCGCTGCCCCCGGAAGTGGAGGAGCGGCTTGACTACGAGATCGGCGTCATCAAAGGCACAGGCTACGCCGGCTACTTTCTGATCGTGCAAGACTTCATTGCCTGGGCGCGAGGGCAGGCGATTCCCGTCGGGCCTGGGCGAGGCTCGGCGGCGGGGTCACTGGTGGCCTATGCCCTGGGCATCACTAACCTCGACCCGCTCTCGCACGACCTGCTCTTCGAGCGCTTTCTGAATCCGGAACGCGTATCGATGCCCGACGTCGATATCGACTTCTGCTTCGAGCGGCGCGGTGAGGTGATCGAGTACACTCGCCAGAAGTACGGTGCCGATGCCGTCGGGCAGATCATCACCTTCGGAACGATGAAGTCACGCGCGGTGATTCGTGACGTGGGGCGAACCCTCGGCTTTGAACCGGGTGAGACCGATCGCATTGCCAAGCTGATTCCCAATGCGCCGGGGCAGAGCTTCACCGTTGAAGAGGCGGTGAAGCAGCTCAAAGAGGTGCGTGAGCTGTACCGGCAAGATGACCGGCACAAGCGGCTCTTCGACTACGCGATGACCCTTGAGGGACTGTCGCGGCATGCGTCGGTCCATGCTGCCGGGGTCGTCATTGCACCGGGCCCGCTCGATGAATACGTGCCGGTCTGCGTGCAGAGCGGCAAAGGCGGGGCGGGCGACGAGGGCATGGTCGTCACGCAGTACGACATGAACAGCCTCGAAGAAGCCGGCATGCTCAAGATGGACTTTCTTGGGCTGAAGACCCTGACGGTCATTCATGATGCCGTCGAGATGATTCGGGCGCGGGTGGGTGCATTGAAGCATCCGGAGACCGGAGAGATCTACGAGAGCATGGATGACGTGCCGCTCGACGATCCGACGGTCTACAAAATGCTGTCTCGTGGCGGTACCAGCGGCATCTTCCAGTTCGAATCCAATCTCGCGACTGACAAGTTGCGGGCCATGCGCTGCGACCGCTTCGATGACTTGGTGGCCACCAATGCATTGATTCGTCCGGGCCCGCTCGACTCGGGCATGACCGACGTCTACATCAAGCGCAAGCTGGGTCAGGAACCGGTGCGCTACGCTCACCCGGATCTCGAGCGTGCGCTAGAGCCCACCTACGGCATCATCGTCTATCAGGAACAGGTGATGCGCATCGCCAACGTGCTCGCCGGCTTCACGCTCGGTGAAGCCGACGTGCTGCGCAAAGCCGTGGGAAAGAAGAATGCCGAGCTGATCGCCGAACAGCTGGGCACGTTCAAAGAGAAGGCTGAGGCGCGCGGTGTCGACGCCAAGATCGCAGCGGACCTCGCAGACCAGATCGAGACATTTGGCCGATACGGCTTCAACAAGAGTCACAGTGCGGCGTATTCACTGGTCAGCTATCACACGGCGTGGCTGAAGGCGCACTATCCGGCCGAATTCATGGCCGGCCTGCTCTCGTCGGTGCTCGACAAGACCGATGACGTCGTGAAATACATCGCCGAGTGTCGCGAGCTGCATCGCCATGTGCCCGGACTTGATGAGGGCATCGAAGTGCTGCCTCCTGATGTCAACGAATCAGGGTGGAAGTTCACTGCGATTGACGGGCGCCAGATTCGCTTTGGCCTCGGTGCTGTGCGAGGTGTCGGAGCCGGTGCCGTGAAGTCGATTCTCGCGGCAAGGGCCGAGGGAGGCGCCTTCACGTCACTCTTCGACTTTGTCGAGCGCATCGATGTGCGCGCCCTCAACAAGCGTGCTTGTGAGGCGCTGATCGCTGCTGGGGCACTCGACGCCTTTGGTCATCGCGCCCAGTTGCTCGCGGGTCTCGATACCGCCTACCAAGAAGTGCTCACACGGCGCGCCGAAGAAGAAGCGGGTCAGGGCTCGTTGTTCGGCGGCGAAATGAGCCCCGAGCTGGCGCATGAGACGCCGACGCTCCCCGAGGTGCCGGAGTGGAGCGAACCCGACCGACTCACGCGCGAAAAAGAGGCGCTCGGCTTCTTCATTTCGGGCCATCCGCTCGATCGCGTACGTGACGTCGTCTTTGCGTTTGACACCGTGCACTCGCGTGCCCTGAAGGAGCGCGCGGGCCAGAAAATCGAGCTCGCTTGCGTCGTCACGCAGGTCTCACGGCAGATTTCGAAGCGTGACAATTCGGAATGGGGCAAGATCACCGTCGAAGATTTTCACGGTACAGCGACGATTCTTGCGTTCAAAGACGCTTGGCAGGCGGCGCGTGATGTGCTCGTGCCCGACGCCGTCGTGCTGATTCGGGGCGCAGTGAGTGGCCGTGAACGCGACGAAGAAGATCCACCAATCTTTCTCGATGAGGTGCTCTCTCTCGACGACTTGCCCAGCAGTGGCCAGCTGACGCTTCAGATCGAGCTTGCACCGGGCGTCGAGCTGCCCGCCAACGCGTTTGCGCGGGCCCGCGAAGTGCTACAGCGCCACCCCGGGCGTGCCCCCGTGGAGTTGACGGTCGGCAGTGACAACGGAGTGCCGGCCCCACGGTTGCGCTCGCGATCTCTGCAGGCTGATGTGCTCGAGGGCACCTTGCCCGAACTGCGCGAAATCTTCGGCAAGGGTCGGGTGCGACTGGTGCGCGCGAGCGCGGGTGACTTCAGCTGGCGCTGAGTCCGTCCAAAAAACTTGCGACCGCGGCAAGCCACGCCTCGGGCTTTTCCAGATGCACGGAGTGACCCGCCCCCGCGACCCGCGCACGTAGGGCCTTGGTCCACTGTGAGGCCATCGCCTCAGCGATGCCGTCAAACTTGGTGTCGAGCGCGCCATTGATGAGCAACGCCGGCAGGTCGAGGGTCGCCAGCTCTGCCCACCACGACGGCTGAGCACCCGTGCCACACCCCCGAAGACAGGCGGCGAGCGCCTGTGGGTCGGCTTGCAGCCGACGGCGACGCTCGGCCGTCACCACCAGTTCGGGCAATGCCAACTGCTGAGAAGCGAAAAGCGGCTGGGCCATCCAGGCATCAACAAAGGCCGTAATACCCTGACTTTCCAGACGCTCGATCCATACGGCGTCAGCCGCCTGACGTTCCGCACGCTCGTCGTCTGTCAGAAGCCCCGGCGACGCACTCTCGAGAATGAGCGCCTGCGGGCGTACGGCGCCCGAGGCCACGGCATGCAGTGCGATGCGCCCGCCCATCGAATATCCGACCCACGTCGCTGGACCTGGCGCCACCTGCTCCATCATCAAAGCCAAATGCCGGGAGAGGCGATCGGGCTCGTAGTCGGCTGGATCGTGCGACGGAGAACTCGCACCGTGACCCGGCAAGTCAGGTACCACGACACGGTGGCTGCGGGCCAGCCGCAGGGGTACATCACCCCACGCACTGAGGTCGCCCGTAAAGCCGTGGAGCAGCAGCAAGGGCGGTCCCTCTCCAATGGCCAAAACGGAGAGCGGAACGTAGCCGGAGATATCGACGCTCTGACGCTGGGAAGCTCGGTACAGACTCATATGCGCGGCCGAAAGCAAGGGGACACCGCAGGGTAACGGCGCGGTGTCCCCCACGCTACGGGTCGGCTACGACGTCGACGTATCTTGGCGCTCAGGGCACCCGATTTCAGCGTCGGCCGCGGCTGCCTGACACGCGACGGCGACGCTTCGGCTTGGGACGACGACCCTGATTCGGGTGCTTGAGGTGGCGCCACGTCTCGCCGCGACGCAGCATGTGGATCGTGCTGGGTGCAACGTTCAGGCGATGCGCCCATTCCGAACCGGGCGTCTTCCACCGATCTCGCTCATCATCCCAGTCATCGAGCACGGCAAGCGCCTGCTCCAGCGTCAACTCGGAGTGCGGAGAACGCTCTCCCTGCAGCCAGACGTTACGACCCAGCCACCGGCCGGGCTGCTGCAGCGGGCCCGGCAAATCTTTGCCGGAATTGCCCATGCAGTAGTGGCGAACCTGATCTGCGGAGTACTTCGGATGCTCGCGAGCAATTTCCGCGTACGATCGACCTGCTTGGGCCTGTTCTCGCCAGGCGACAACAAGGGGGCCGGGGGGCTTCGGCACGGGACTCTCCAGGGGGCTTTGAGTGCTATGCAGTGCGGCAAAACGCAGATGCCGCGTTCTCGACGTTAGCACGTTTCACAAGACGAACAAGGTGTGCTCGGCTGTGAATCGCATGGTACCGGCAAGCACAAACCGTGCCGTTATACTGCGATCATGCGCACCTCACCCTGAGTGCCTATTTCGCAGGCGAGACGCAGGGTACGGCGAGCGCCATCTTCAGGCCGCACTCGTCTCTTTCTGACGCATTCGGCCAGAACTCGACCTCGCCTTGTGACACATGGAGCGCCACGGCGAGGCCCAGCGCATCAAGCCAGTCGTCGGGTGCTGCCTGCCGGCGCGGCACCGCGATCGATGCGAGCGTGTCGAGAGCGGCCGGCATGAGAACTTCGAGAATGCCGCGACGGGCAGCGCCTCCCTCGGGCCGCCGCTTGGGCGGCAGAGGCAACGTCTGCGAGGTGCGCAGTGCCAACTGTGAGAACACCACTTCAGGGTGCGCCTCATGAACCCGCTGCTGGATCTCGGGCTTGGAGCGCAGCCAGCTGTCGACCTCACGAATCTTGGGGTGCAGGTGAAATGCCTGGAGCGAAAGCCCTCGCCCGGTGACTGCGTGATTGGCCGCTGACGCGTCGGAGTGATTCGCGGCCTCGAGGGCAGCGCGGCAGGGGGGCGAAAATACTGAAGAGGCTCGCGACTTTAGATGCTGACGGGCCAATTGGTCGCAGCGTCGGGGCCTGTCATCAGGAGGCAGCCCGATCGGCATATCGATCAGTACCCGCTCAGCGCGACGGGCCCAGTTCAGCACTTCAGCGATGCGCGGGACAAGGGTCAGGCTCACCTCACCTGCGGTGTCGACGCCGGCGACCGCCCATCCGCCGCGCGCGCCATCGATTCCGATCCAGCGCAGATCGTGGGTCAACCGAAGGCCGGATTGCGAATCACCACGCCACGGTTGAGGATGGCCGCAAAGGTGACCCAGCCCAGGTAGGGAATCATGAGCTGCCCTGCCATCGCGTCGACCCGCCAGAACAGCAGCAGCGACGCCGCAACGCCAAGCCACAAGAAGACCACTTCGATCAAGGCCCAGTCAGGTCGCCGGAGACCGAAGAACAAGATCGACCACAGCCCGTTGATGAGCAGATGAACGCCATAGACGGTCAGAGCCAGCGAGACACCGGGCGAGGCCCAGCCGACATTCCACACGCGCCACGAGGCGTATCCCATCATCAGATAGAGCACCAGCCAAGCCGGTCCGAAGAGCCATGACGGGGGCGTGTACCATGGCTTCGTCAGCGACGGGTACCAATCTCGAGTGCTACGGGCGGTGGCCACACCGGCCAGAATGCCGATGACCTGCGGCAGCGCGAGTGCGATCACGAGACTAAGGGCGTTGCCGATCATCTTGCTCCTCCGGCTTCAGGACCTGCATCAGGACGTGCACCCGAGGTGCCGACCGTCGGAAATACACCATCAAGTACCGGTTCGATCACTGCCCAGACCACCTCGAAGGGCGAGGTCCAAGGGGCAACCACCTCGAAGTGGCCGGC
>CAYVPD010000030.1:0-10150 GCA_964453545.1 uncultured Gemmatimonadaceae bacterium | reverse complement strand
TCAGGTGCCCCCCGGGCGCGCCGAACCAAGGAACGGTGCTCAGGCCTCGCTTGCCTGTCGTACCGCCCACGCAGCGGCCAAATGCACGGGCAAAGCCAACGCGAGCACCTGCAGGTTGTCTTGGGCCAGCCCCAGAGGCACCAGCTTGACCAGCACGCCGATGAGCGCGAGCGCCGCCACCCACCGGGAGATGCGAGATGCAGCCTGCCATAGCGAGGGCCGCAGAACGGCACCGAGCACAACCAAGGCCAAGACCAGAGAGAGCGGGCTAGCCTGTAGCAGGTTCTCATTGGGCACCCAGAAGTCGTGATCGGTGAACCACGCTGCCGAGAGCAGGAATCCCCCGACCCCTGCGAGCAGACTCCACGCCCCGACGACGAGCGCGAGGGCGATGCGAGCCAGCCCCGAACGCCGCCCTGCGACACCCAGCAGAAGAGCCCCAAAGGCGACAACCAGCCCAAGCAGAAGCATGGCCGGCCAGCGTGGCGACGCCATGTCAGGGGGTGGCGTGCGGCCGGCATCAATCAAATGGAGTTCGTCGAGCACCAGAGGGCGCATGGCGCCGTCGGGCCCTTCGAGCAACAGCGAACCGAGGTGACGGCGCAGTTCCAGCGGCAGAAACATTTGCTGCCACGCCGTGATTTCACGGTCTCCTGGCCGGCCAAGAACCAGCGCAACACCCACGTCGGTGAGTGACGAGACCTCGACATGACGTCGCGTCTGTATGCGCCAAGTGGTTGCCACGGGGCGGGCGCTGAAGTGCGCCTCCAGGGCACCGCCAAGCACTCGATCGATGGCATCTCGCACCCGCGTCGAGCAATTGTCTTCGTAGTAGTCGTAGATGTAGTCGCGGTTGGCAGGCTGGGCATTGCGCCGCACGAACCGGTCGAGTTCGAGTGCCTGCGCCGCGGTAAGGTTCAACTGTTGCGCCCAGACATCGCGCTGCTGGGCACGATATTGCGCGAGTTCGGCCCTCATCTCCCGGCCGCCCATGGAGTACAACATGTCTCCGCGAGCGAGCCGCAGCAGGAACCCCTCTTGGCTGAACGAGAACAGTCCCCAGTTCCACCAAATGTCCTGACCTGTGCGCGCATCATGGATCCACAGCGCGTTGTGCCCGAACCGTTCCCAAACGGCGTCGCCCGGACCGATGGTCACGAGGTAGACCGTCAACGGTGACGCAGCAACCGCGTCTTGGGTCGAAGCGGGCGCCTGAGCGGTGGCGTGAGCGGGAGCCCACACGAAGGCCGCAATGCAGGCGAGGCTCCAACCGATGTGGCGCAGTCGCATCAAACGATGACTTCGCAACGCTCCCGCCCCGAGCGATAGATCGCTTCGACCACCTGCATGACGTGCACCTGCTCTGCGGGGTCTGGAGCTCGAACCAGCCCGCGAGCCGCCCTCAGAAAGTGATCGATTTCCCGCCGATACGAGTTCATGTAGTCCTGCCCGTCGGCAGTAGCCCGCTGAGTCGGGGTGGCATTCAGAGCTCGCCCACCCAGCTGCTTGAAGACCTCGAGAGGCGGAAGTGAGCCGGACCCTGTCGTACCAAGGACGCGGGCGTAGTGTCGATCTTCGGCGTGCGTGTAGCTCCAGCTGACCTCAAGCGAGATCGCGATTCCATCAGACGATTCCATCAACACCGAGGCTGCATCTTCGATGTCGGGCTCACCGTTCGTGAAGACCGCGCTCACCCGCTGGATCTCGGGCATGCCGAGCAAAAACAGTGCGAGATCGAGCGACTGCACACCCAGATCCATGAAGACGCCCCCTCCCGCCTCATGCGGGCGCTGACGCCAGGTGGTGTGCCGCAAATTGACCCGCCGGTTCATCCACGCCACGCGGGCAGCATAGACCTGCCCCATGTCGCCGCCCGCCACAAAGGAGCGAAGCGAATTGACGTCGGGACGGAACCGATGACTCATACCAACCATGATCGACCGCTTGGCCGCTTCGGCTGCGTCCACAACTCTCCGGGCGCCCGCCGCCGTAAGGGCGAGGGGCCGCTCCACGAGCACGTGCAGCCCAGCCTCAAGCGCAGCAATGGCCTGTGCTTCATGCAGATGGTTGGGCGTGCAGATGACTACCGCCTCAAGGTCGGCATCGGCAAAGAGGGCCGCATCATCGACGACCCGCGGCACGTTGAAGCGCTGCGCGATCGTGCGAGCCTTGGCCTCATCAGTGTCGGCCAGCGCCAGCACCTCGACATCGGCGCGTTCGGTGAGCAGCGGGAGATGAACCAGCTGACTGATCGCGCCGGCACCCACCACTCCGATTCTCAATGGGGAGACAGACCCACCCGAGATCACCGCAACTCTCCTGGCGCTGAGGGTCCAAACATAAACGACGAGCCGAATCGCAGTTCAACATAGCGCAGATCTGCCATCCATTCATAGCGCGCAACGGCGTGTAGCCGCAGCCAATCGGCAACCGGGTACTCGAGACCCGTGTGCACATTGAATCCGGCCACGACCGCGTCGAGCAAGTCTTCGACAAAGGTGTCGTCGACGGCCTCGCCCCAGCCATTCTGAATATGCGCGGCCGCACCTACGCCCGTGTATGACAAAAAGCCCCACGGAATCGACCAGACCGCCTGTGCATCGACGCCGAGCACCAGATCGCGCCAGAAGACATCGCCAAGATCGACTTCGACCGGCGCCGTGCCGGGTGCCAGCGAGCGGTTGGCGAGATCCGCGACGCGCGTCTCGAGGCGGCTCACCTCAGCGCCCACCATCTTCGACTCCCACCACGTCGCCGAAGGGGTGATGCGCACTCCAGGCCCCAGATAGCCCAGATCGAAGCGCACGCCAAACGAGGGATCGGTCTCGACGCGGTTGGGCCACAGGTAACCCCACTCCACCCCGATGCCCCGCAGCGACAGGTTTTCGTAGTCGAAGTCGGCCAGTTCCTGAGCCGACAAGGGCGTAGCCGATCCGGACAGGGCAGTCATCACCACGACCCCGAACCCAACCAACGGGCGCCACATCAGCCGTGCATGTCGCCTCATCAGGTCACCACCCGGGCAATCAGGTCATACTCCATGGCGTCGACGATCTCCACGTCGACGAACGTACCCGCCGAGGGTACGTCGCCGCCATCACCCAGCAGATGGGTCACGCCGTCGACATCAAGCGCCTGGGTTTCGGTGCGACCGACGGCGACAAATTCGTCATCGGCCTCGTCGGCCTCGAGATGCCGGTCGACGAGCAGGCGATACCGCGCGCCGATCTGCGCGAAGTTTCGTTCGAACGAGATGCCGCGCTGCACGTCCATGAGGGCCTCGAGGCGCTCCCGCTTGAGCGCTTCGGGCAAGTGCCCGGGCAACGTGGCCGCCCGCGTGTCTTCTTCGATCGAATAGGTGAAGGCGCCGACCCGATCAAATTCGATCTCTTCAAGCAGATCGACCAACTCCGCAAAGTCGTCGTCGGTCTCCCCAGGAAATCCGACAATGACCGTCGTACGCAGCGTGATTCCGGGGATGGCATCGCGCAGTCGAGCGACCCGGTCGCGGATGGTCTCCCGTCGCTCGGGCCGCCGCATCGCCGCCAAGATGCGATCACTCCCGTGCTGGAGCGGGAGATCCAGGTACGGCAAGATGCGCGGTCCCTGCGTGCGCTGGGCAGCCTCGGCAAGCAGTTCGATCAACTCCGGCGTGATGCCCGAGGGGTACATGTAGAAAAGCCGGTACCACGGCACATCGGTGCCCTCGAGCAACGCCCGCAGCAGATCGGGCAGAAGCGGCGACGCCGGATCATGCCGGCGCAGGTCTCGGCCATACCAGGTGGTGTCTTGCGAGATGATGTTGATCTCGTGCACCCCGGCCCGTCCAAGCTGAGCCGCCTCATCGACGAGATCTTCAAGGGGCGCCGAGCGATGCAGCCCTCGCATGAGGGGAATCGCGCAGAAGGCACAGGTGTGATCACAGCCTTCGCTGACCTTGAGGTACGACGTATGCGGCGTCTCTCCGGTCAAGATGCGCAGGGGCCGCTCCATGAGAGGCACGTCGCCGGCCGCGGCAGTGGCCCCGTCGCCCTCTTCGGCTGCGGCCTCACTGGCGGTACTCTGGGAATCGGGCAGAAGTCCCCGCTCTCTCAGCGCCGGCACGAGTCCCTGCAACTCGGTCAGGCCCATGAAAAGATCGACCTCGGGAATCTCGTTTTCGAGGTCGCTCTTGTAGCGCTGCACCATGCAGCCCACGGCGACCACCGCTTTGAGTTCACCGCGATCTTTGGCCTCGCACGCCTCCAGAATCGTCTCGACCGACTGGGCCTTGGCGGCTTCGATGAAGCCGCACGTATTGACGATCACCACGTCAGCCCCGTCGACGTCAGAGGTCACGCGTGCACCGTGGCCGACCAAGGCCGCCATCATGCGCTCCGAGTCGACCGTGTTCTTGTCACACCCGAGGGTCACCAGCGCGATACGGGGGCCGTTGAGGTCGCCGACCTCGTCGATCTCGTGCGCCACGGCCGACACGCTGCGGCCCACCCCCGGGCGAACAGGGTCAGCTGTGACCGGAAACACCGGCAGGGCACGAACGCGGCCGAGATTCCCGCTTTGAGGCGCGTCACTCATCGGGCAGCTCCAGCGCCTGACGATCTGGGAGCATCGAGTACCCGGGCCCCGGCAGGCAGCACAAATTCAAAAAAGTCACGAGCGGGCAGTCGCTCGAACTTCACGTTCTTCAGGTCGACCGTGCGCGTGACTCCGTTGGCCTCGACGACCTCGACCCGTGCAATCACTCGTGCCGCAGCGTCGACCCACACCCGTGCGCGCTCGATGCCGGTTGCCGTTCGAGGTGCAAGCGCGAGACGCAGTACAGCTCGCCCATCGAGACGCTCCGTGGCCTCGGTCGTGATCTCGTAGCGTTCGGCCGGCATCGAGAGAAACTCACGATAGAAGTCGAGCCCACCGCGCTCAGGGTCCAGAGGCACCCGAACCACCTGTCCTGGATTCATGCTCGGATAGAACAAGTAGAAGGAGCGACCGTCAGACAGCACGAAGTCGCCATCGGGATCGCTGAAGTCCATGCGAAAGAGGTTCGGGCTGCGCTGGCACAGCTGCCCACGGCTCGTACGCGTGACGTTCAGCAACGGATTGGCGAGTTGCTGCTCAAAATCGGCACAGAGTCCGCCGGCCTCGGCATAACGAGCCGATGCGGCCTCCAGAGCGGCGCGCCCTTCGTCAAGCGCCGTGCGCTCTTCACGAGCTTCGAGGAGTGCAGGAATGACGAAAATGGCGGCGGCAGCCAGAAGGGCGACGCGACCTGATCTCACGCGCCCATCCCGAACATTTGATCGAGATCACTTAACGACGTCAGTACCTCTCTGGGTTTCGAACCATCGGGCGGACCCAGCACGCCTGCGTCGTGCAACTGGTCGACGATGCGTGCGGCCCGGCCGTAGCCGATGCTGAGCTTGCGCTGCAGGAGCGACGTTGAGCCGCCCTGATTCTGAATGCAGACCTCAGCCGCCGCCCGAAAAAGCTCGTCCCAATCGCCCGAGATCTCGTCGACGCCGGCCGAGGCTTCGACCATCTCATGCGTACGCAGCTCTTCGAAGATGTCGGGCTCCGCCACCGGACGCGGTCGGCCCTCAGCCTCACGCTCCTCGTCACGACGCGACTGCTCTTCTCGATACCACTGCAGAATCGCATCGGTTTCGTCAGTATCGAGAAACGCGCCCTGCAGGCGCACCGGCTCGCTCTGCCCCGGAGGGAGAAACAGCATGTCGCCGTTGCCGAGCAGGGCCTCGGCACCGTTCATGTCGAGGATCGTGCGCGAGTCCCCCTTCGAGGCCACGCGGAACGCAATGCGCGTCGGGAAGTTGGCCTTGATCAAGCCCGTGATGACGTTCACCGTGGGGCGCTGCGTGGCCACGATCAGGTGAATCCCGATCGCTCGCGCCTTCTGAGCCAGCTGGGCCAGCGGTCTCTCGACCTCGCTCTGCACCTGCATCATGAGGTCGGCCAACTCGTCGACCACCACCACGATGTAGGGCAGCGGTCCGCCGTCGTAGATCCAGCGATCGGCGTCGCCCTCGGCCCCGTTCGCGTCAGGTCGGCGCAGCATGACGCCATCGCGCACTCGCTTGTTGAACTCGCCAAGGGAGCGCGTGCCGTTGGCGCTGAGCAGCTGGTAGCGGCGCTCCATTTCGAGCACGGCCCACTTCAGCACACCCGCAGCGTCGGCGGGATCGGTGATCACCGGATGCCGCAAGTGCGGGAGGTCGGCGTACGCCGAGAGCTCGACCATCTTGGGGTCGATCATCAGCAGACGCAGCGTCTCTGGTGTGTGTCGATACACCAGCGACGTAATCACCGTGTTGATGCAGACCGACTTGCCCGAGCCGGTCGCTCCAGCGATGAGCAAGTGCGGCATCTTGGCCAGGTCAGCCACGTACGGCCGCCCCGTGAGATCTTTGCCGAGGGCAAGCGGAAGCACTCCGCGGGCGTGACCGAACTCCTTGGCCTCGAGAATGGCGCGCAGACGCACCATCGACGAATGGGGGTTGGGAATCTCCACCCCCACCGCCCCTTTGCCGGGAATCGGTGCCACAATGCGAATGCTCTGCGCCTTCATGGCCAGCGCCAGATCAGCGTCGAGATTGGCAATACGATTGACCTTCACGCCGGCCGCAGGCACAACCTCGAACTGGGTCACGACGGGGCCCGTCGTACGGCCGCCGAGCGTGCAGTCGACATTGAAGGTCTTGAGCCGCTCGACCAGCACCTGGCCCAACTCCTCGAGCTCGCGCTCCATTTCAGCGCGGTCGGCTGCCGCCTCGGGCTCCAGAAGCTCAAGAGGCGGAAGTGCCCCTCCCACCAGGTCTCTCGGATCGGCAGGGTCAGGCAACAGCAGGTCATGCATCTGTGTGGGCGCCGTGGCAGTCGCGGGCACCGCAGGCGCCTGCGGTGCGGCAACAGCCGCCGCATTGGCCTCGTCAACCTCAGGCTCAACGTGGTCGGCCCCAGTCTCTCCGGTCCTTGTCTCATCGAGCACCGCAGCCGACGTCGGCTGAGCTTCAACCGATGAGGCATCTGCGGCGTCGGGCAGTTCCCCCGTCTCAGGGCCCGTCCACTCGGCTCCATCATCAGCCTCGACCGCGATGGGACGCCGCGCAGCAGCCTCGGCCGCAGCATGCCGTCGACGTTCCGCAGAGTCCTGCCAGAGGCCAAGCGTAGCGCGGGCCAGCTTGCCGAGAGCCTCAAACAACCACAATGCAGCCGCCCAAACACCCCGCCCGATGGTACGCAACGGATTCCACCCCAGCGTCGCTACCATCAGTACGACGGTGGCCACGCCAAGCAGAAGCAGCGTTCCGAGTACCCCGAAGGCCCCCACGAACGGCGTGCCCAGTCCGCGGCCGATCGCGCCTGCGATCTCGGCTTCTCCCGTCAACGTGAACGCCGCAACCGGCACGATCACCAGCGCCCCGATGCTGAGCGCCATACCACGCCACAGGCGTGCCGCGGCCAACCACTGACCGACACCCAGACCCGTCAGCACGATGAGGACCGGCACCACCGGTGCGGCGAGCCCGGTCGCCGAGACCAACAGCCCCGAAACCAGCCCCCCGATCAATCCGACGAGATTTCCTGAGGGAAACCACTCAGCACCTCGTGCGCCAAACCAGTCAACGGGAACCAGCGAGGCGCTGACGAACACGGCCACCGCAAACAGAAGCACTGCCGAAAGGTCGCGGCGCTGATCAAGGGTCAGCAGCGCGCCCTGGCCCGTCGATGTCTTGCGTCGACTTGTGGCCTTCTTCGGCGTCGGTGTCTTCTTCTTGCGATCAGTCGCCATGGGCCCTCCGAACGACCCGCTCGTGCGTCTGCGGCACGACGTCAAACGCATCAAGCGCCGCACACTGCACCAGATCCTGGCCGAGTGCGATGTCGATCAACGCCTGTCCGGCCTCGGTGCGAGCGAGAAATCCTTCGTCGATGGGGTGAGAAAGCGCCAGCTCGAGCGCGGCATGCGCACCCTCCCCCAGCACCGGCGAGGTCGAAGCCACCTCCTTTAGGCGGGCGACCATACGACCGGCGCACACCGCATCGTCGAGCGCAAAGCGATTCTCGCGCCCCGCGCAGAGCATCAGCACCCGAGATGCTGACGCAACCGAGGCGACCACGGCCGAGAGATTGACGAACGCCCCGACGAGCACGCGCTCGGCCGGCTCAGCTGCCACCAACGCGCGTGTGCCGTTGGTCGTGTTCAAGATGACGCGCTTGCCGGCGACTGCCTTGGGCGTGAACTCTGCCGGTGAATTGCCCAACTGATACCCGTCGATGGGCAAGCCGCGTCGCTCGCCCGCGAGAATCGTATCGCCCCGGCCGAGAGACTGCACCAGACGGATGGCGTCTTCGTGGGACCCGGCCGGGTAGATGCCGGCGGCCCCGGCGGCCAGTGCTGAGATGATCGTGGTCGACGCACGGATCACGTCAACCACAATCACCGCCGCATCGGCGAGATCAGAGTTGGTGGCTTCAGCAATCGTAAAGGCGACCTCGATCTTCATTGCAGCTTAGCCCTTCGCTCCCTTTTCGGGGGCCGACCCCGAACGGCGCTCCGCGAAACGCTCGATGAAACGGGTATCGACGTGTCCGGCAGCAAACTCGGTGTCATTTACGATCTCAGCGAGATAGTCGGCGGTCGAATGCACACCCTCAACCACCATGTGCGCCAGCGCGTTGCGCGCCCTCGACAAGGCTTCAGCACGCGTGTTCCCGCTCACAATCAGCTTGGCGAGCAGCGAGTCGTAAAACGGCGGGACCCGGTAGCCCGTGTAGATGTGCGTATCGAGGCGCACGCCTGGGCCACCCGGCGCATGGAAGCTCGAAATGAGCCCGGGCGACGGAGCAAAATTGCGCTCAGGATCTTCTGCGTTGATGCGGAACTCGATCGCATGCCCTCGGAAGGGGATCTCGTCAGGAAAGCTCAGCGGCTCGCCAGCAGCAACGAGTATCTGCTCCTTCACGAGGTCGAGCCCCGTCACGACCTCAGTCACCGGATGCTCCACCTGAATGCGCGTGTTCATCTCGATGAAGTAGAAGGAGCCGTCTTCATCAAGCAGGAACTCGACCGTACCCGCGCCGACGTAGTTGATGGCCCGTGCAGCCTTTACCGCAGCTTCGCCCATCTCGGCACGCAACTCGGGGGTCAGTGCCGGCGACGGTGCCTCTTCGATCAGCTTCTGATGGCGACGCTGTACCGAGCAGTCGCGCTCACCGAGATGCACGACGCGGCCGAAGTTGTCACCGAACACCTGAAACTCGACGTGCCGCGGCCGCAAGATGCAGCGCTCCAAGTAGACGCCCGGATCATTGAAGGCTGCTTGCGCCTCGTTTTGCGCAGCCTGAAGCAGCTTGGGAAACGACTCGGCGTCATGCGCCACCCGCATGCCCTTTCCACCACCACCAGCACTGGCCTTGATCATGATCGGGAAACCAATCTCGGCCGCAATGGTCTGAGCCTCATCCGGATCGGTGATGATGCCCTCAGAGCCCGGCACGGTGGGCACGCCGACGTCCATCATCGTACGACGCGCCGTTGCCTTGTCGCCCATTGAGCGAATCTGGTCAGGCGTCGGACCGATGAACGTCAGCTGAGATCGGGTGCAGATCTCACTGAACTCCGCATTTTCGGCGAGGAACCCGTAGCCGGGGTGAATCGCCTCAGCCCCGGTGATCTCGGCGGCCGCAATGATGCGTGGAATGTTGAGATAGCTGTCCCGACCCGCCGGCGGACCGATACAAACATCTTCGTCGGCGAAGCGCACATGCAGCGATTCACGGTCGGCTTCAGAGTAGACAGCGACCGTACCGATGCCGAGCTCGTTGCAGGCCCGGATGATGCGCAGGGCGATCTCGCCCCGATTCGCGATCAGAACCTTCTTGAACAAGTGCTGGTGCTCCTTAAAAGAGCGCGTCCGCAACCCGCCAGCGGGGTACGGACGCGGCACGTTGACACAAAATCTCAGGCGATGGCAGCGAGTCGGCCCACGTCGGTGCCGACAAGCAGATCAATCGGGCTCGATGCGAAAGAGCACCTGCCCGAACTCAACAGGCTCGCCATTGTCCGCCAGAATCGCCGTGACGGTACCCGAGATCTCAGCCTCGAGCTCGTTCATCAGCTTCATGGCTTCAATGA
>CAYVPD010000029.1:0-10539 GCA_964453545.1 uncultured Gemmatimonadaceae bacterium | reverse complement strand
CCCGAGTGGAATGGCATCAAGATGTCTCTCGCTGGCGGCTCGGTCTTCGGAGACGAGATCCAGCAACTGAGAGAGCGCATCGTGTCGGGCGACCTCGCCGAGGGTGCAGGGGGGCTCGAGAACCGCGATGTCTACGACGCCTACGTCGCCGACCTCTGCGGTCGCTTCTCGATTTCTCGCCCCGTGAAAGTCGTGGTCGACTGCGGCAATGGGTCGGGTGCGCTTGTAGCCGTGCGCCTGCTCGAGGCACTGGGCGTCGAGATCGTGCCTCTGTACTGCGAGTCTGACGGCACCTTCCCGAACCATCACCCCGATCCAACAGTCGACGAAAATCTCGTCGACATGATCGCGGCGGTGCGCCAGCACGGGGCGCAGCTTGGAGTGGCGTTCGACGGTGATGCGGATCGTGTCGGCGCGGTTGATGAGCATGGCAACGTGGTTCGGGGTGACCTGATTCTGCTGCTCTTCGGCCTCGACCTGATCGCACGCAAGGGCGCGCCGCAGAAAATGGTCTTCGACGTGAAGTGCTCGCAGGCGCTTGAAGAGGTGTTTGCGGCGGCCGGCGGGGAGCCGATCATGTGGAAGACCGGGCACTCGCTGATGAAGCAGAAGATGAAGGTCGAGGGCGCCGCCTTGGCCGGCGAACTCTCGGGCCACATCTGCGTCGGTGGAGACGAGTACTTCGGGTTTGATGACGCGCTGTACGACGCCTGCTACCTGATCGACATCGTCGCGCGAAGCTCGCGCCCGCTGTCAGAGATGGTCGCCGACTTCCCGACGTATTATTCGACGCCCGAGATCCGTCTTGATGTCGACGAGGAGCGCAAGTTCACGCTGGTCGACGAGGCGTTAAAGCATTTCGGTCAGACCCATGACGTGATCGACGTGGACGGCGCGCGCATTCAGTTCGGCGATGGCTGGGGGTTGATTCGTTCGTCAAACACGCAGCCCGTCGTGGTCACGAGATACGAGGCCCGATCGCCCGAGCGGCTCGTAGCGATTCGCGCTGAAGTTGAGTCATGGCTGACCGAGCGCGGAATCAGCATATGACGGAGTCGGCGTGAGCACGGCGCGCACCCCGAGTTCCCAAGGCCGCCGAGCCATTCTCGGCGCCTTAGTGGTGCTGTCTGTGCTGGTGGCCAGTCGCGAGGCGACGGGACTGTGGGTTGACGCGCTCTGGTTTGCCGAGGCGGGCTTTTCAACGGTATTCAATCGGCTCCTGGTTTGGGTCTGGGGCATGCGCGCCGTCGCTGTCCTGGGCGTGACCCTGTTTGTCTTCGTCAACCTGAGAGTGGTCGGCGCTTCACTTAGCAGCGTCAACATTCGGCGGCGTTTCGGCAACATCGAAATCTCGGAGCGCATTCCGCTGCAGTATGTCACATCAGTGGTGCTCGCCCTGTCGCTGCTCTTCGGGCTGTGGTTTGGTGCGGCGGTTCCTGAAGATGTGGGCCAATCGGCGCTGCTGCTTCGCCATGCCGGAAGCTGGGGGCTCACAGATCCCGTACTCGGCTACGACATCGGGTTCTATGTCTTCGCGCTCCCTCTCCTGCGCGCCGTTCTGACCTTTGCTCTCGTGATTTCGTTTCTGGTTTCGGTCGTCTGTGTCGCTGGCTATGCGACGACCGGTGTATTGCGTGTGTCAGAGGGCGGCATGGTGATGACCGACTCGACACGCATGCATCTGGGCCTTCTGCTCGCGGGATTTCTGCTGCTGCTGGCCGTGCGCTTCGAGGTGGGTCGGGCGCTGCTCTTGTTGACCGGCACAAGTGACGTACAGGGCATTTTCGGCTTTACCGATGCCACCGCGCGACTTCCGGGCTTGCGTATTCAGGCGCTGCTAACCGCTGCTGGCGCGTTTTCGGTCGGGTTTGCCGCGTGGCGCAACCGCCTCATGCCCGCGGTGGTCGGCTTCGGGCTGGTGCTGGTCGGGTTCGTGGGGGTCGGCCAACTCTATCCCTCGTTTGTGCAGCGCTTTCAAGTCGTGCCCAACGAGTTGGCTCGCGAAACGCCGTGGATCGAGCACAACCTGGCGTTTACTCGCCACGCATTTGGCGTTGACGCGATGGAGCGCGCCCCCTACGCGGCCCAGACGCAGGGCGAGATTGATTGGACGGCGGCCATGGAGCAGTTCGCGGGCCTGCCGACGTGGACGCCCAACACGCTACTGACGACCTACCGAGAGGTCGAAGCGCGCTTCAGGTACTACCACTTTCCGACCCTCGCCTTCGACCGGTACGAGTCGCCCGATGGTCCTGTTCCGGTGGCTCTCGCCGTACGTGAGGTCGACCCGGCGGGCATCGAAGACCCGAACTGGCAGAACCTGCACCTGCGCGAGCGCTACGTTGTCGGCAATGGCATCGTGGCCTCGGCCGCAACCGAGCGTACCCCTGAAGGGCGTCCGGCCGCCCTTGTTGACGGTATTCCAGCTCTGCTCCAGCCCGGGGCTCCCGCGTCGCTTCAACTCGACCGCACATCGATCTTCTACGGCGCTCGGGCCCAGCCGTACGCGCTTGTCAGCCCTACACCCGAGGCCTATCAGGCACCCGATGGCACACCGGGTGTGCCTGGTGTCGACCTTCCGCTCGGTATAGAGGTTGGGGGCTTTGCGAGAAAGGCGGTTTTTGCGTGGTACCTGCGTGAGGCCAACCTTTTGTTCTCGGCCGATGTGCGCCCGGACAGCCGCCTGGTGCTGCATCGCGACGTGCTCTCCCGCGTGCGCCGAATCGCCCCGCTGCTGACCTTTGCTGAGGCCCCCTATGCCGTCGTGCATGAGGGCCGAGTCGTCTGGATTGTCGAAGGCTTCACGCAGACGCGCTTCTTTCCGCTGTCGCAGCCGGCCTCGCTCGAATTCGGCCGGGCTACAGCCTATGCCCGCAATAGCGTCAAGGCGACGGTCGATGCCGTGACTGGCGACGTCGCGTTTTTTGCCGTACCGGGCGCAGACCCTCTACGTGACGCCATCGCGGCGGCATTCCCAGGGCTGATAAAGCCAATGGAAGCCATGCCTGAAGGTCTGCGCAGCCACCTGCGCTACTCGCGCGCGTTGCTGGATCTGCAGGCCGATGTACTGTTGCAGTACCACCAGAACTCACCGGCGGTCTTCTTCGGTCAGCAAGATCTCTGGGCGACACCGCGTGAGCTTGCCGAAGGCACCAATCCGGTCACCTACGAGCCCGAGTACGGCCTGTACCGGCTGCCCGGCGACGATGCCCCCGAGTTCCGCTTGGTCACCGTCTTCGTGCCGGCTGGACGCCAAAACCTTACCGGGGTGCTTTCGGGCGAGCTGACGCCAGACGGGGCGCCGCGGCTTCGTCTATTTGACGTACCGGTTGAGAATCAGCTTCCGGGTCCGCGTCAGGTGGAAGCCTTGATCGAGCAGGACCCCGACATCAGTCAGCAATTCTCGCTGTGGCGCACTGGCGGCAGCCGGGTCTGGACCGGGCACCTGCACGTCGTGCCCGTGGGTGAGCGACTGGTCTACATGGAGCCGGTGTTCCTGGCCGCTGAAGCCGATGCCATTCCGGAACTCAGGCGCTTTGTTGTCAGTGACGGGCAGAGAGTCGCCATGGACGAGACCCTCGCCGGGGCCGTTGGCCAGCTGGCCGGCCTCTCGGTTGGGCTGACCTCTGAGCCCCCGTCGACGAGTGCGCTGCCGACAGTTCCAGGCGCTGGCACACCACCAGCGGGCAGCAATGCCGAGGCGCTGCGCTGGCTCGATATCGCCGAACGTAGGCTACGCGAAGGTGATTGGGCGGGCTTCGGCCAGGCCCTCGATGAAGTGCGTCGTGCGTTGCGAGGCGCCCCTTCGGGCGCTGCAACGAATCCCCCCTCAGGTGCCAGCCCGTCTGAGCACCTGCCCTTTCTTCCCGAAAGTCGTCCCTAAACGGACGTGAGAACGCCATGAATCTGCACGAATATCAGGCGAAGGAGATTTTCCGGGATCACGGTATTCCCGTTCCCCCGGGCAAGGTCGTCACGGCCGCTGCCGACGCCGAGTCCGCTGCACGCGAGCTTGGTGGCATGGTCGTGGTCAAGGCTCAGGTGCACTCCGGCGGCCGCGGCAAGGCCGGTGGCGTGAAGCTGGCCAAGACCCCCGAAGAGGCACGGGAGCACGCCGGCAACATTCTCGGCATGACGATCAGCGGCCTGACCGTTGAAAAGGTGCTCGTGACGCCGGCCGAAGACATCGCCAGCGAGGCCTACGTGGGCATTCTGGTCGATCGCGTGACCCAGGCGCCGATGTTCATGGTGTCGTCTGAGGGTGGGGTCGACATCGAAGAAGTAGCGCACACCAACCCTGACGCCATTCGCAAGTTTGCCGTCGACCCGCGCTACGGGCTGCTGCCGCATCAGGCCTATTGGCTGGCCAACGCGCTCTATGATGATCCGGACCAGATCAAGCAGGCCGCGCGCATCATGTCGCAGCTCTATGATTCGTTCATTGATGCGGGGGCTTCGATGGCCGAGATCAACCCGCTCATCGTGACGCCCGCGGGTGAGGTCAAGGCGATCGATGCCAAGGTCAGCATCGACGACAACGAGCTGTTCCGCCTGCCCAACATTGAGGCCTACCGCGACATCTCGGCTGAGCCCGAGGCTGAAACGCATGCGCGCGATGCCGGGCTCACCTTCATCAAGCTCGACGGCAACGTCGGTTGCTGCGTAAACGGGGCCGGTCTGGCCATGGCCACGATGGACCTCGTGAAGTATTACGGCGGAGAGCCGGCCAACTTTCTGGACATCGGCGGTTCGTCGAACCCCGAAAAGGTGGTCAACGCGCTGCGCATCATCACCTCAGACCCCAACGTCAAGGTGATTCTCTTCAACATCTTCGGCGGCATCACGCGCACCGATGACGTGGCCAACGGCATCGTGGAGGCCACGCGTCGCATCGATATCGGGGTGCCGATCGTGATCAGGCTCACCGGTACCAACGAAGAAATCGCGCTCGAAATTCTCTCCAATGCAGGGTTTGAGGCCTATACGTCGATGGATGACGTTGTGAAGAAGGCCGTCGAACTCGCCACAGCCTGAGGCCAGAACCATGTCAATCTTCATCGACGAAAGCACACGGCTGGTGGTGCAGGGAATCACGGGTCGTGACGGCTCGTTCCACACCACCCAGATGATGGAATACGGCACCCAGGTGGTCGCCGGAGTCACGCCGGGCAAGGGCGGACAGTTCTTCGAAGGCCCGAATGGCGCCAAGGTGCCGATCTTCAACGCCATGGATGAGGCGGTTGCGGCAACCAATGCCAACACGTCGGTCATCTATGTGCCGCCGGCGTTTGCAGCTAATGCGATCATGGAAGCGGCCGACTCGGGCGTCGACTTCGTCGTCGCGATCACCGAGGGCATTCCGGTACTCGATATGGCGCGTGCCCATGCCTTTGCGCGTGACCGTGGCGTACGGGTGCTCGGGCCGAACTGCCCGGGGCTGATCTCGCCAGGAAAGGCCAAGGTCGGCATCTTGCCCGGTCAGATCGTTACGCCGGGGCCGGTCGGACTCGTGTCACGCTCCGGCACGCTGACCTATGAAGCGGTGGCCCACCTGACCAAGGCCGGGTTGGGGCAGACGACGTGCGTCGGCATCGGCGGTGACCCGCTGATCGGCACCAAGTTCATCGACTGTCTCGAGGCCTTTGGCAACGACCCCGACACGCGTGCCATCGTGATGATCGGTGAGATCGGGGGTACCGATGAGCAGGAGGCCGCGGAGTTCGTGAAGTCCCACCTGAAGGTGCCGGTGGTTGGCTTCATTGCAGGCCAGACGGCGCCTCCGGGACGCCGCATGGGCCACGCGGGCGCCATCATCAGTGGCTCGGCCGGTACGGCGGCTGAAAAGATGGAGGCCTTCGAAGCCAATGGCATCGCCGTGGCCAAGCGCCCGGTCGAGATCGCCGAACTCATCGCCGACGCGCTCAAGGGCGCCGGCGTCTGACGCACGGGTGCCTCCGGGGCCTGCGTTGCCAAACGCGGGCTCCGGGGGCATTAGTGTTTCATGATTCTTTCCGATTGCATCGAGCCGGTCGAATACCGGGTCTATCCGGAAACCCCCTTTCTCGAGGTGGTCGACCTCATGGTGCGGCGCGCCTTGCACGCCGTGCCGGTGGTGGGTCGCGACTACGAGGTGCTGGGCATCATCACCTCGGGAGATGCGCTCTCGACCATGCTGCCCCGGTTTCGGGCTGCGGGTGGAGTTCCCGCAGGGGGCACCGGCCCCGGTGGCGCCCTGGCCGACCCCGATCTCGAGTCGCTGACCGCTCGTGAAGTGATGACCCGCACGGTACTGTGCGTCTCTGAAAACGAGTCGTTGCTCGAGGCCGCCACGATGATGACGAATCGTGACGTCGAGCAACTGCCCGTCGTGCGCGAGGGACGGCTCGTCGGATTTGTCACGCGTGACGTCGTGCTTCGCACGCTGCACGCACCGCAAGACTGACGCGATCCTTTTTTGCGTCGCCGGGTAGAGCGCGCGTCAGCGTCGCTTTGTGGGCGGCGCCTTCTTTGGTTCCAGCACATTTCTGTGCGCCTGAATTCCAACCCCGGGAGATTCCCCGATGAGCCGTACGTTGGCCATTCTCAAGCCTGATGCCGTTGCCGGTAAAAAGGCCGGCAAGATTCTTGCTCTGCTCGAAGACGCCGGTTTCACGGTGCGTGCCCTTCGCATGATGCACCTCACCGATGCGCAGGCAGGCGAATTCTATGCGGTCCACCGTGAGCGCCCGTTCTATGGTGAGCTCGTTGAGTTCATGACGTCGGGCCCGTGCATGCCTCTCGTGCTCGAGGCTGACAATGCCGTACTGAAGCTTCGCGAAGTGATTGGTGCCACCGATCCCGCCGAGGCTGCTGAAGGCACGGTGCGTCGTCTCTATGCCGAGTCGAAGGGCCGCAATGCCATTCATGCCTCAGACTCCGATGACAACGCTGCGCGTGAGATCGCCTTCTTCTTTGCCGAGACGGAGTTGCTCGCCAACGCGATCTGATCAGGTCGGGCTGGGGGAGGAGGCCGGCGCGGCTAGGCCCGGCCTCCTCCTGCGGCCCTGCAGCGCCAGACACACATGAACGTGCTGGTGCTCAACACGGGCTCGTCGTCAGTCAAGTATCAGGTGATCGACACCACGGCCCAGCGTCCCTTGTTGATCGGCGCCATTGAGCGCATTGGCGCCGGGGGCGCGATTCTCAACCAGACCCGCGTGTCTGACGGGCAGTATCTGCACCAGTCCGCCGGCATCACCGATCACGCTGATGCCATCCGCGCAGTGCTCGAACTCGTCGTTCATGAGCAGGGCGGGGCGCTCCCCTCGATCGAACACATCGAGGCGGTTGGGCACCGAGTGGTGCACGGCGGCGAGCGCTTCGTTCAAGCCGCACTCGTCACCCCCGACGTGCTGCACGGCATTCGCACCTCGATGGCCCTCGCCCCTCTGCACAATCCGCACAACCTCACCGGCATCGTCGCAGCGATGCACCGGTTGCCGCAGTTGCCACACGTCGCGGTCTTCGACACCGCCTTTCATGCGACCATGCCCCCGCATGCTTGGCACTATGCGCTGCCCCATGTGCTGTACCGACGGCATGGCATTCGCCGCTACGGCTTTCACGGCACCAGCCATCAGTTCGTCAGCCATCGCATGGCCGAGCTGACCGGGCAGCCCCGCGAGCGCCTGCGCACCATCTCGATTCATCTCGGAAACGGGTGTTCGGCGTGTGCGATTCAGGGCGGGCATTCGGTTGACACCTCGATGGGCTTCACGCCGCTTGAAGGCTTGGTCATGGGCACCCGCTCGGGAGACGTCGATCCTGCTGTGATTCTTCATGTCATGGCGCATGAAGAAATCGGCATCGCCGAGGCCACAGCTCTGCTGAACCGCCAGTCCGGCCTGCTCGGGCTCAGCGGAGTCACGTCAGACATGCGCGACCTTCTGAAAGAAGCGGCAAGCGGCTCCTCGCGCGCTCAGCTTGCTATCGACGTCTACACGTATCGGGTGCGCAAATACATCGGATGTTATGCCGCAGCGATGGGCGGGCTCGACGCCATCGGCTTCACCGGGGGGGTCGGGCAGAATTCTTCGCAGATTCGAGCGCGCTGCCTGGAAGGCCTCGAGTTTCTTGGAGTTCAGGTCGAGCCTGAGTCCAATAATGCGTTGAGAGATGGCGCCGAGGGGCTCTTCAGCAGTGGAACGGTGGCGCTCGGAGTGATTCGTGCGGGCGAAGAACTCGTGATCGCACTCGAAACTGCGTCTCTTGCGAACCGCCTCCCACGCACGCGCGCATAGTTGACCCTTGGCAAACCCTCGGCTAACTTCTCAAGCTATGCTGACGCTCGACCTTCCGCGTTTGGGAAGGGAGGGCCGCCTCTCTCTCGAAGCGGACGTCCCTTCTGACGATCCCCTCTGGGAGGGGAGCGAGTTGTCGTTTGATGGTCCGGTTTCGATGCGCTTCGAAGCGCACGAGGCCGGGAGCGGCGAAATTGTGGTTCGGGGCCGGGTCAAAGGTACGCTTCTCGGAGAGTGCCGCCGTTGCCTTGAGCCGATTCGCCGTGGCATCAACCTCAACGTGACGCTGGTGTTTGTGCCGAGCGATGAGTTGAGAGACGACGAAGGTGAGAGCGACGTTCTCGTCGTGACCCCTGACGTCGTCGACTTGAATCTCGGCGAAGCGGTTCGTGAAGAGCTGATTCTGAACGCTCCGCGGTATGGCGAGTGTCGCCCCGACTGCAAAGGGCTGTGCCCAATCTGCGGGGTGAATCTTAACGAGACGACGTGCGATTGCAGCCTCGATGAGCCGGATCCCCGTTGGGATGCGCTCCGGGCGCTGAAAAACGAGTGAGAGCGACATGGCTGTTCCCAAGAAGCGGACGTCCAAGCAGCGCAAGCGGAAGCGTCGGACGCACTACAAAGCCGAAAACCCAACGCTCAACACGTGTGAGCGTTGTGGTGACCCCAAGCAGCCCCACCGGGTCTGCCCGAGCTGTGGCTACTATCGGGGTGAGGCTGTCGTAGACGTCGACGTCGTCTGACGCCTACGGACCCCGTGCGCATCGCCATCGATGCCATGGGCACGGATACGGCTCCCGCCGCTGAGGTGGAGGGAGCCGTCCGTGCGTTGAGGCAGCTCGATTCAGACATTGAAATCGTGCTTGTCGGCGATGAGCCGACCCTTCGAGCTTCGGTCCAGGAGCTGGTGACCCAGGGGCTCGTCGACGCGCCCATGAATCGGCTGCATTTCAGACATGCTCCAGACCGTGTGCTCCCCGGGGAGCCTGCAGCCACCGTACTGCGCAAGCGCCCCGAGTCTTCTATCGCGGTCGGCGCCGGTCTGCTTCGGGAGCGTGAGGTCGATGCCTTTGTCAGCGCCGGTTCGACCGGCGCGGTGATGGCGGCCTCCCTTTTCGCGCTTCGGCCGCTTCCAGGCGTAGAGCGCCCGGCAGTCGCAACGGTTCTGCCGACGTCCGGCGCCCCGACCCTCCTGCTCGATGCGGGCACCAACGTCGACTGCAAGCCCAGGCATCTGGTGCAGTTCGCACACCTGGGGCACGTCTACGCCCGCAATCTGCTTGGCGTCGACAATCCCCGAGTCGGCCTGCTCAACGTCGGTGAAGAGGCGACCAAAGGCGACGAGCGCTCCATTGAGACCTATGCGCTGCTTGCCGCTGACGAGCGCCTGAACTTCGTCGGAAACGTTGAGGGCCGCGACATCATTCACGGGGTTTGCGATGTGCTCGTCACCGATGGCTTCGCCGGCAACATCTTGCTGAAGTTCTACGAGTCCATCGCCACGTTTATGGTTTCGCTGCTGCAGACAGAACTAACCCGTTCCAAGCAGCAGATTGATCTGCCGGAGATCCTCAAGTCGCTCGACTACTCCGAATACGGAGGCGCGCCACTTCTGGGCGTAAACGGGGTGACCATCATCTGCCACGGTGGCTCATCAGCCAAGGCGATCTGCAGCGCCGTTCGTGCGGCCGCGCAGACCGTTCGCACCGACATGGTGGCTGAGATGGCGAGCGACCTGCTCGCTCTCTCTGAAGCCAACCTTCCGGAGAACGCATCGTGAAGCATCCGAAGCCAATGGTTGAGTTTGCGGGAACCGGTCGGTTCCTGCCGGAGCGCGTGGTCACCAACGACGACCTGTCGAAGATCGTCGATACCAACGACGAGTGGATTCGTACGCGCACCGGAATTTCGACGCGTCGCATTTCTGACGATGCTACCGGTGCCTCGCACATGGGCGCCGAAGCCGCGCGCCGCGCGATGGAAAAGGCTGGAGTCGACCCCGGCGAGGTCGATCTGCTCGTCGTTTCGACGGCGACTCCCGACCGGTGGCTGCCCAGCACCGCATGTGACATGCAGGCACTGCTTGGGGCCGACAACGCCTTTGCATTTGACCTGACGGCAGCGTGCGCAGGATGGCTCTACGCCCTTTCGATGGCCGAGGGCTTTCTCGCCGCCGGTCGAGGCGAAGTTGCCCTCGTAGTCGGCACCGAAAAGATGAGCGCGATTGTCGATTGGACCGATCGTGCCACGTGCGTACTCT
>CAYVPD010000028.1:0-10564 GCA_964453545.1 uncultured Gemmatimonadaceae bacterium | reverse complement strand
CGTTTCGGTCGCGGCAGCGCACACCGCGCCAGTCAGTGATGCGCGCTTCGATGAATTCACGGCCTCGGCGATGTCGGCGATTCGGGCGATGGATGCCAGCCAGCTCGAGGCAGAACTTCGGCGGGCCTTGGTCGTGTTTGGTGTCGAAGCCTTCACCGATGACTTTCTTGCGCCGCTCCTGCGCCGAATTGGTGAGGGTTGGTCACGTGGCGAGTTGCGGCCGGCGCACGAGCACCTCGCTTCAGCCGTCGTCCAGCGTGTGCTCAACTGGATGCTCGACACGCCGATCCCGCGCCCGGGGGGACCGGTGGCCGTCATGGGCACGCTTTCGGGTGAACAGCACGAGCTGGGCGCTCTACTGGCGGCGGCGACAGCGGCGCTCGAAGGATGGCAGGTGACGTTTCTCGGCCGTGATCTGCCGCCGGCCGATCTGGCCCTGGCCGCGCAGACGCTCGATGCCCAGTTGGTTGCGGTGAGCAGCGTGTATCCAGTCGAGGGGCCGAAACTCGAGGCCCAGGTGCGCGAACTGCGTCAGGCGCTTCCCCATGACATCAAGCTCTTCGTCGGGGGTGCCCGGGCTGCCGAGCTCGCCCCCAGCGTGAGCGACACGGGCGTTCGGTTTGCCGCATCGCTTGGCGAATTCCGCGAAGCCCTCCGCGAGGCCGCTGTCCCGGCCTGACCCTCTCGACCCTCGCCCCCGGGCGCAATGAAAAACACCTCGATGCTTGCGGGGCTGGTTCTTGGCCTGGCCGTGGGGCTGGCGGCCTCCATCACGGGTGCCCCCGCGGTCTACTGGATTGCGGGGGCGTCTGAGCCCTTCGGCACGCTGTTCATTCGTGCCGTGCAAATGGTCGTCATTCCGCTGGTCATGGCGCTGGTCTTCGCTGGCGTGGCCCGACTGGGCAATGCACGCGCCCTCGGACGTCTCGGTGGCTCGTCGCTGGCCTTCATCTGGCTGACTACGCTCCCGGCGGTCGTCATTGGCATGGGGGTGATGCACACGGCGCTGCAGCTGGTCCCCGTGTCGGTGGTACCGCCGGCCGACGAGGCAGAGCTGGCCCCGCTTCCCGGGCTTGTCGACTTTCTGCTCTCGCTGGTGCCCGCCAATCCGTTTGCGGCAATGGCCGAGGGTCGCCTGTTGGCTCTGCTCGTCTTTGCGATGCTCTTAGGTGCGGCTGCGGGCACGCTCGACGACACGCGTCGGCAGCGGCTGATCGATCTGGCCGAGAGCATCGTCGATGCCTTCATCAAGCTGGTGGAGTGGATTCTCTTCACGGCACCCCTCGGCATCTTCGGACTGGTGGCGCCGGCGACGGCCCGTATGGGGCTGGGGCTGCTTCAGTCGCTGGCGGTCTTCATCGCAGCCGTGGTCGTCGGTTTGACCATCTTCATGGTGGCCATTTATCTGCCGGCGGTGGCGGTACTGGGTCGCATGGCCCCGGCGCGCTTCATTCGCGGGGTGCTTCCCTCGTATACCATGGGCTTCACCACCACGAGCTCGGTAGCGACGCTGCCGGTGATGCTCAGAGACGCGCCGGCACTGGGCGTATCACGACGCGTGGCCGACCTTGTGATTCCGCTGGCCGCCTCGTTGAATCGGGCCGGCAGCGGGCTGTTTCAGGGCGCCAGCGTCGTATTTCTGGCATGGCTGTACGGGGTGCAGGTGCCGCCCGCCGCGTGGGCGGGTGCCGTGGTGGCCTGTTTTCTGGCCGCTTCAACGGTAGCGCCCGTCCCGAGTTCGTCGATCATGACGCTGGCTCCGGCGCTGTCCGCCGTCGGCGTGCCGCTTGGTGGGCTCGGTCTGCTTCTCGGGGTCGACCGCATTCCCGACATGTTTCGCAGTGGTACCAATATGGTCGGCCACATGGCCGCCGCCGTCATCAGTCAGGCTTCCGAACCATCCCCTGTTTCGTCAGAGGTTGAATCATGAGGCACGTTTTTGCCGCGGTTTCACTCGGCGCACTGATCGCGCTGAGCGCCAACAGCCCTCTCGCTGCGTCGGTGCAGGATACGCCGGTACAGCAGGCCCCAGACACGACCCTGCGCCCGCTCACAACCGAAGACTATGGCCGCTTCGAGCGCCTCGGTCAGACCGTGCTGTCGCCCAATGGCCGCTGGCTTTCGGTGCAGATCCGGCGCGTGAGCGAGGTCGATGAGGTGCGCCTGCACGAGGTGGCCACCGCTCCGGTGACGACTGCGGCTCAGGGAGCCGGTGCCCAGTCGGCCGATGATGCCTACGAGCCGGCGCTCACCGTCGCCTACGGCAGCGGGGCCGCCTTCAGCCCCGACGGGCAGTGGTACGGCGTGCTCGAGGGCATCGGCGAAGAAGAACGGGAGCAGCAGCAGAAGCAGGGCAAGCCCTATCGTGCGACGCTGGTGTTGGTCGAGCTCGCCACGGGCGACACGACGCGCATCGCCGAGGTGGCACGTTTTGCCTTCAGCGGCGACAGCCGCTTCGTCGCACTGCGGCGCTATGCCCCCGAGGGCAGCCGCGATTTCGATGGGGTCGATGTGCTGGTGCGCACGCTGGCGACGGGCACCACGACGCTCTTCGGCAACATCTCGGAGCACGCGTGGGCCGATCAGGGCGCATGGCTGGCCATGGTTGTCGATGCGCAGGGGATGGCGGGCAACGGCGTTCAACTCTTTGATGCAGCCAACGGCCGTCTGCGCACGCTGGAGTCGCAGGCAGCCCGCTACTCCGGCCTCGTCTGGCGAGATGACGCGTCAGATCTCGCCGTGCTTCGTACGGTGCCTGACGACGCCGAGGGCGAAGAGGCCTGGGCCGACACGGCGCATGTCGCGCTCGCCTTTCGCAGCGTGGAGCGTGAGGGGAGCACGCCGCTCATTGCCGGACCCGACGAGTTGCCTGCCGGCATGCGCCTGCCCTCGTTCACGGAGCTGCGCTGGGCCGACGACGGTACCTGGGTGCAGTTCGGTCTTGATCCGCGCGAGCCTGCCGATAACACCTGCGAGACCGAGGCCGACAGCGAAAGCGAGTCCGACGAAGACGCTGCCGACGCGGAGTGCGCCGACGAGCCCGAGGCCGACGATCGTCCGACCCTCGAGATATGGCATGCTGACGATGCCGACATCATTCCGACCCAGAAGGTGCGGGCCAACTTCGACCGGCAGCAGACCCGCGCAGCCATCTGGCATCTGGACGCGTCACAGGTCGTCGCACTCGACCCCACCGGTCGGTTCGAGCAAATCGAGGTGCTCGAGGGCACAAACGTGGCCATCGCACGGGACGAAACGCCCTATGACGCCGAGCGCAGGTTCGGCCCCGGCCGGGTTGATGTCTGGGCGGTCGATCTACGCTCTGGCGAGGCCGAGCTCGTGCTCGAGGGCGAGACCTCGTTCGAGGGAGCCAGCCCCGACGGGCGCTGGCTTCTCACCTGGGATGGCACCGACTTCTGGTCGACCGACCGCACCTCAGGCACGCGAACCAACCTCACGAGCGAGCTTGGGGTCGGGTTCACCAACACGACGATCGATCTGACGATTGCGCTGAAACCTTCCTGGGGTGAGGGCGGATGGCTCGATGACGCGAGTGCCGTCATGCTCTACGACGAATTCGATGCCTGGCTCGTGGCCCCCAATGGGTCGTCGGCACGCCGTGTGACCGAGGGGCGCGACGAAGGCATTCGCCACCGTAGGGTGTGGCTCGACTTCGATCAACCGACCGTCGATCGGCGTGAGGCCGTGTACTGGGCCCTGTATCGCGACGCCACCGAGGAGTTCGGCTACGGTCGCTCCACGCGTCCTGCGGCGACCGCCGAGACTTTGGTGTTCGGGCCCTTCAATTACGGCACTCTGCGCAAGGCCGACGACGCCGAAGTGTTCTCTTACATCGTGCAGAGCTTCGAAGACTCGCCCGACATCTTTGTCGGGGGGGCGCAGCTCGCCGATGCCCGCCAGGTGACCCGCACCAATCCCTTCCAGTCGGAATACGCCTGGGGCCGCGCCGAGTTGGTCGACTTCCAAAATGTGCACGGCGTGCCCCTGCAGGGTTCGCTGTACTATCCCGCCGGATGGCAGCCGGGCCGTCAGTACCCGATGATCGTCTACATCTACGAGAAGCGGGCCCAAGATGTGCGCACGTATCACGTGGCTTCGCAGCGTGACTACTACGACTTCCAGGCCTGGGTGCAGGAGGGCTACTTCGTCTTCCAGCCCGACATCGTCTACCGCGATCGCAACCCGGGCATCAGCGCACGTGAGGCGCTCGAGCCGGCCGTCGCCACCATGCTCGAGACGGGCATGATCGACCCTGAGCGGGTGGGCCTGATCGGTCACTCGTGGGGCGGATATCAGACGACCTTCATGGCCACGGTCAGCGACGTTTTTTCAGCCGCCGTGGCCGGCGCCCCTCTGACCAACCTCTTCTCGATGTATCTGTCGATCTACTGGAATACCGGTGGCACTGACGCTCGCATCTTCGAGATCAGTCAGGGGCGCATGGAGGTGCCGTTCTGGCAAGACGAGGCATCGTACCGCGCCAACTCACCCGTCTTTCATATCGAGACGATGAACACGCCGCTGCTCATGGCGCAGGGTACTGAGGATGGCGCGGTAGACTTCAATCAGGGCGTCGAGTTCTACAACGCCGCGCGTCGGGCCGACAAAGACTTTGTGTTTCTCGTCTACAACGGCGAAAACCACGGCTTCACGCGCGAGCCCAATCAGCGAGACTACCATCGCCGCATCATCGAGTGGTTCGCACACTACTTAAAGGGTGAGCCACCTGCGGCCTGGATCCAGCAGGGCGTGCCATACCTCGATCAGCTCGAGACCTCGCGGGGAGGCCGATGATGCACGGGTGGCGTGTCGCGGCCCTCGGGCTTGCCTTGGCCTTCGGGCTGCTGCTCACGCCGGTCGACAGCGCTGGGCAGGACAGCGGCACCGTGGTGTGGCTGGTCCGGCATGCCGAGCGTGCCGATCAGGGCACCCCGGCGGCGGCCACGATGGCACCGCAGACCGACCCCGAACTCTCATCTGTGGGTCATCAGCGGGCGCAGACGCTCGCATCCATGCTTCGAGATGCGGGCCTTACTCGCATTTTCTCGACGCCCTTCGCGCGCACGCGGCAGACGGCCACTCCTTTGGCGACCTTGCTCGGCCTCGAGGTCGAATTGTACGATCCCCGCCAACCAGAAACGGTCGATGCGCTGCTCGACGACATCGGGTCGCGGGGAGGGCGCTATCTGATCGTTGGTCATTCCAACACGACCCCGGCGCTCGTGGAGCGACTCGGTGGCGAGAGTCACGGAGCCATCGCCGAAGATGAATACGATCGGTTGTATGTCATCATGCGTGATCAGGCGGGTGCGGTTACAAGCACCCTGCTGCGCTTCTCTCCGGTTCCGGAGATCTGACACGACGAAGCGCTGTGCAGGTGCAGGGCCATGATTGACAGTGCAAAGATTCAGCGCGCTGGAGCGCTGCTGGCCGTAGGCTTGCGCGGAGCAGTGCCGGGCGACGATCACCTCGAGGCCGATCTCGACGTCTGTGCTGAAGCCGGCGTCGGGGGTGTCATCTTGTTTGACGTCGATGTGGCGGCGTTTCGGCGCGCCGTTGCGGCCGGCACTCCCGCCGATGAGGCTTGCTGGCGGGCAGAGCGCAATGTGCGTAGCCCAGGACAGCTCAAGACCTTGGTCCGGTATCTGCGCAGCCGCTTGGGTGACGACTTGGTCGTGATGATTGATCAAGAGGGCGGGGCCGTGGCCCGACTGCGCGCAGAGCGTGGCTTTGCGGGCACGCTTGTGAGTGCACAGGAGTTCGGTCGTTTGTCGGGGCCGGCCCAACAAGACGCGGCTCGGCAGCAGGCGGTTGCGCTCGCCGACCTCGGCATCGACGTCAATCTGGCGCCTGTGGTTGACCTTGAGCGGCGGCCTGAGGCGCGCATCGCTGTGCAGCAACGCAGCTTCGGAGACGATGTGCGCCGGATCACCGCGTGTGCACAGACCGTGATCGGCGCACACGCTCGGGCGGGCGTGGCTAGCTGTCTGAAGCACTTTCCGGGGCTCGGGTCGGTCGTAGCCGATACCCACGACGACGTTTTGCCGGTGCTGCGCGACGGATTTGATCGTGCTCTGGAGCTGGCCCCGTATCGCGAACTCATTCAGGGCCCGAGGCCGCCCGAGATGGTGATGGCGGCCCACGTTATCTGGGCTGAAGTCGACGCGACGCGCCCCGTCTCCCGCTCGCGTGCCGCGCTGACCGACGTGCTGCGTGCCGAGCTCGGCTTCGAGGGGGTCATTGCGACCGACTCGCTTGATATGGGTGCCGCGCTCGCCGGGGGTGCAGGCGTTGAAGAGGTCGCCATCGAGTCGTTGGCGGCGGGTGCCGACCTGCTGTTGCACGCCGTCAATCTCTCTGACGAGGCGTTTGCGCACGGACATCCGGCGCTGGCTCTTGCTACGGCCGTCGCCGAAGCAGTCGATGGCGGGGTGCTCGATGGAGGTTGGTCGGAGCTTGAGCAACGCACGGCGCGGGTGCGGGCCCTGCGCCATCAGACAAAGCGCTAGGGCAGCCCGGCGATGGCCGCCTCGCTGAGCTCCCATAGCTCGGCCGCCAGCTCATCGTCCATCGCCAAGGCCGAAGGCGGTGTCTTCTGCTCTTTGTCGAAGTACGCATTGGTCGTCGACGCATGCTTCTGATCAGCAGCCAGCATCGAGACGGCCTGACCCCCGGTCTCGGGCGTGTCCATGAAGGGCTTTCCGAACAGGCGAATCAGCCCCATGAGCAGCGTGCGTTCGCGATCCCAGATCGCCGTCGACAGCACGCCGGGGTGCACCGCGACCGCCGTGATGTCGCTGCCCCAGCGCCGGACCAGTTCGCGGGTGAAGAGCACATTGCAAAGCTTGGAGTCGCAATACGCCTGCACGCCGTTGTAGTCACTCGGGCCCCGCATGATCTCGTCCAGCGGGCGTCGCCGCAGTTTGCTGCGACGGTGTCCTTGCGACGAAACGTTGACGATGCGGGTGCCCCCTTCGCGCAGCTCTGATTCCAAGCCCAGGGTCAGCGCCACATGGCCCAAGTGATTTACTGCGATCGTCTTTTCATAGCCGTCGACGGTCGGGGTACAGCGTGCGACGTAAAGACCTGCGTTGTTGACGAGGGCTCCCAGACCACGGGCACGAGGGCGCAGTCGTTCGACCAGCGCATGCACCTGCTGCAACTCGGCGAGATCGCATACCTCGAGCTGCAGGTCGGCACCCGGGTGATCGCGGCGAATTTCGTCGATGGCTCGCTGACCGCGCTCTTGCGAACGGCAAATCATGATGACGGGCACGCCGACGCCAGCCAGCCGGCGCGCTGCCTCAAGGCCGACACCGGAGTTGGCGCCGGTGATGGCGACGGGGCGGGTGGTTGCGGGATTGATTGGCGTTGTGGGCATGGAGTGGGCTCTACCTGCTTAGTTGAAACTCGGAACGGGAGGTCTCGTTAGGCCCCATCGCGCGCATCGAACGCAGCCCGGGCAGGGGGGAGCGGGCACGCCAGAGCAGACCAAACGCGAGCGCGAGACCGCCAACGGCGAGCGCATACGCCCACGTTGGCGGAATGTAATCCGCAGAAATCCAGCCCATCTGCGCCGGCAGAATGGCAATCGCATTGTTCAGCGCATGCCAGACCATGGCCGGGTAGATCGACCCCGTGATCAGGGTGACGGCACTAAGCACAATGCCCAGCGTCGCCGTCGGGGCAATGCGAAAGAGCGACACATGAAACAGGCCGAAGATCAGACCCACGGCGAGGCACAGGGCCACGGGTCGCAACCTGCGCTTGAGACCGTTGAGGAGTGCGCCTCGAAATGCCAGCTCTTCAAAAATGCCCGGCATGATCGAGATGAAGAGCAACAACTGGAGTGTCGAAATCTCATCGCCGCCGGTGAGCGTGTCGCCAAAGGCTTCGAGCATCTCCGGGGGCACCGGGAAGAGCCACGTATTGACCAACTGAGCGACGCCCGCGCCGACCACGAGGGCAGACGGGGCTCCGATCAGTACCGCGGGCCAGACGCCTGGGCGCGGGGCCCGCAGGTTGAGCAGCTCGCGCGGGTCCATGCGATAGCGACGCATCATCACGAGCGAGCCACCAAAGAAGATGCCGACCAAATTGATGACGACCTGACCTCTGATGCCGACCGAATCGCCAAGCCAGAGTGCCACGACGAAAAACAGCACCCAGAGGCCCAGAAACCAGCGCAGCACGTGTTTCGGGAAGAGGGCTGGGCCACCCAGAAGGTCGGCTTCGTCGAGGTCAGATGGCGAGATCAGGCGTTCGGTCGAAAGCGCGGCCTCGGTGCGGCGGGTGACCAACAGCGCGGTCAGCGCCGTGGAGCCAAAGGCCAAGGCCACAAACAGCAGATCAACCTTGCCGACCATGATCTCCCGCACGGCCACACCAATGCCGGCGATGGGCACGAGGGCGATCGCCGAACGCAGTTGCATGCCTGGCAGAACAGACGCCAGCGTCGGCACCAGAAAGACCAAGAAGAGCGGAAAGAAGTAGATCTGGTACTCGCGGTAGCTCTTTGAAATTCCACTCAACAGTAGCAATGACGACGACACCAGCACGGCCAAGGGTACGAAGAGCAGAAGCAGGAGCAACGCGTCACCGATGCCGATGGCAACCGCAAAGTTTTCGGGCAGCTCAAAGACGCCAAAGACGAGATAGACGAGCAGGTTGGCCACATTGATGAGTGCAACCGCCAGACCTACGGCAACGATCGCCAGCTGCTTGGCTCGCACGATCTCGGTGCGCCGCGCGGCCGAGGTGAGCAAGGTCTCCAGAGTGCCTCGCTCTTTCTCGCCACTGATCGTGTCGGCAGCCACGATGGAGCCGCCGCTGAGCATCAAGAAGAGCAGGAGCGGGGTCAGCGCCAGACCCAGAAGTGCGCCGCCCTCTCGTTCGGCGCTGGCGACGTTTTCGGCCTCGACGGGCCAGAGCCCCTCGGGATCGATCGCCAGGCCGGCGGTGCGCAAGCGGTCGGCGCGTTGTTGCTCGGCGACGGCCTGCAACTGCGGCTCCAACGCATTGAGGGCCGCCCGCGAAAAGTCGCTGCGGGCCTGATGGCGTAGCTCCAAGATGGGCGTGACCGGGGGCGTCGTGTCTTCACGGTTTTCGAGGGTCTGCCATGCATCGGTGCTGAGTCCCGCGACCACGAGGTGCAGTTCGCCGGCCTCGAGCAGCGAGTCAGCGGCCGAGGTCACGACCTCTTCAAACGTGACATCTTCGATGGTTTCAAGGGCCGTTTGTGTCGTCTCACGAGCCCACTCTTCAAGGTCGCCCGTGGCGGCCCAGCGATAGGCGGTGGCCTCGATGCGCTCTTCTTCAGAGCGCTCGACTGCACGCGACACCAGCAAGAGTCCGGGAAAGAGCACCAAAGGTGCGACCACGGCGATCAAGAGCGTGCGCGTGTCGCGCATCAGCATGCGCAATTCGTAGCGCAACAGCGTCGCGAGGGGACGGTTCACGAGGCGGAACCTGCCGGTTCGGTCGTGTGCGTCACGTAGTGCACGAAGATGTCTTCGAGATAATGCTGTCCGCTCGAGACGCGCAGCTCATCAAGGGTGCCCAACGCCAGCAACTGCCCGCGGTGCACGATCGCGATGCGGTCGCAGAGCTTTTCGACCTCGCTCATGATATGCGACGAAAAGATGATCGTTTTGCCTTCGTCACGCAGTTCGCGAATCACCTTCACCATCTCGAGAGCGTTCATCACGTCGAGCCCGACCGTGGGCTCATCAAAGATGAGTACGGGCGGATCGTGGGCGACCGTACGGGCGATCGAAACCTTTTGCTTCATGCCGCTGGACAACTTCTCGACCCGGGCATTTTGGTATTCGGCAATCCCGAACCGGTCAATCAGCTCATCGATGCGTGCGGGCACACCCTTGGCAGGATAGCCGTTGATACGGGCGAAGAAGTCGAGCGTCTCGCGTGCCGTGAGTCGAGGGTAGAGCGCGGTGGAGGCCGAGTAGAAGCCCAGAGACTTGCGCACCGCTTCGGGTTCGTCGATGACGTCGCGACCCATGACGCGCGCGTGTCCACCCGTTGGTCGCAAGATGGTCGACAGCATGCGCAGCGTCGTGGTTTTGCCGGCGCCGTTGGCACCAAGCAGTCCAAAGACCTCGCCGGCCCGACATGAGAAGCTGAGGCCGTCGACGGCGCGGACCTCGCCCCGACCCTCATCCCAGAACGACTTCGAAAGGTCTTGGACCACGACAGGGTCGTCAGAGGTCACCGGCGTGTGTGTCATGCTGGAAAGGTCATTCATGGGTTGCCAGCCGTCGAAGAGACAGAAGAAGTCGCTGCAGAAGGAGTGCCGTCTCCCGGCCGCAGCCGTTCGCGCACGAAGCGCCAGAAGCTGCCGTCGTACGATCCGAGCAGATAGTCTTCAAAGCGCAAAATCACACGGGCGAGCGCCAAGCAAAGCACGACGCTGGCCAAGGTCACCGCGAGGGTGAGACCAATCAGCGGCCAGATGAAGACGCCGTTGATAGCGTCGCGAATCATCATGGCGACATTGGCGACGGGAATCAGTGCCACGGTCGGGCTC
>CAYVPD010000027.1:0-10780 GCA_964453545.1 uncultured Gemmatimonadaceae bacterium | reverse complement strand
CCAAGCTGGCGGCCCTACTCGCGCTCAGCGTGCTCGCCCCCGCGTTCACACCAAGCTCGGCCACCGCACAGGAGCGCCGCTCCGAGTCGCGCGCCCGCTGGGAGCGCATGTGCCAGATTCGCGCCGAAAAATTCGACCTGGTGCTCCCCAAGGCGATGCGTGACAACGACATCGACATGTGGATCACGGTCATGCGCGAAGGGCTGCACGATCCGCTCTATGAAGCGCTGGGCCGCGGCTACATCGGCGACTGGGGCTACTACATCTTCACCGACCGAGGCGATGGACGCATCGAGCGCGTGGCCCTTGGCGTCAGCGGACGCATGATCGAAGGGTGCGGGGTTTACGACCGCTTCGGCTCACCTGGCGAACTCGCAGCGTTTGTTGCAGAGCGCGACCCGCAGCGCATCGGCGTCAACATGGCCGGCTCGATCGGGGGTGCCGACGGCCTGTCGCACACCTCGTATCTGCACCTGCAAGAGACCCTTGGCGCGCCCTGGGCAGATCGCCTCGTTTCGGCCGAGCGCATGATCTCGGACTTCCGTGCCACCCGCACAACCATCGAGATCGCCGCGTTTGCCGAAGCCGGCGAAATGTCGCGCGAGATCGCTGAGCGCGCGCTGTCCAACGAGGTCATTACCCCGGGCATCACCACCCTCGAAGAGGTCGCATGGTGGATGTGGGATCAGCTGCTAGCCCGCGGCCTCGGCTCATCGTTTGACATGCCGTCGGTCTACATCACGGGGCCCAACGGCATCGAGGCCAGCTCCAACGAGCGCATCATCGATCGCGGCGACCTGCTCATGATCGACTGGGGTGTCGGCTTTCTCGACTTCTATACCGACATGAAGCGCATTGCCTACGTGTTACGTGAGGGTGAGACCGCGGCCCCGGCCGGGCTGCAGCACGCCTTTGACCGCGGCCGCGCAGCACGCGACGTCATGAAGGCCTCGATTCGCCCTGCCGACACCACGCTCCAAGCGCTCGAACGGCTGTCGACCGCACTTGAGGCCGCCGGCTTCAACGAGATCGCCTTCAACCAGCCCAGCGCCGACCCCGAGATCACTGATATCGCCGTCGGCCCGCACTCCGTCGGCAACCTCGGCCACGGCATCGGTCCCTCGCTGGCGTTCTTCAACCCCACGCGACAGACCTACGAACTGCGCCCCAACACGCTGCTCTCGATCGAGCTCTTCGCCTACACGGCAAACCCCGATTGGGGTGGCGCGAAGGTACGCATTCCCCTTGAAGACGACGCATTGATCACTGAGCGGGGTGCCGAATGGCTCTACCCGATCAATAACCGCATCCTGCTGATTCGCTGACGAGGACCTGACCATGACCCTGCCCCGTCGTTTCATTCTGCTCGCACTCGCCCTGCTTGCCGCCTTCAGCCTCGCCCCCGCACCCGCGTCAGCCACGTGGTCAGTGATTGCTGTCGACATGCGTACCGGGCGCGTCGTGATCGCCTCGGCCACTTGCGTCGCACAGGCGCGTTTCGCCGGCTTTCCGGCCAAAGGCCTCATGGACATTCAGGCCATTGTGGTGCCCGGCATCGGCGTCGCAGCAGCGCAGGCCGGCGTCGACAACACGCGCACCAACCAGAGCCTCATCTTTTCGATGCTCCAAGATGGGGCGCACCCCGGCCGCATTCTCACTGAGCTCAAGCGTGACACACTCATCGAACGGCGCCAGTTCGGCATCGTCGATCTGCAGGGCCGCTCGGTCGGCTTCAGCGGTCAGCGCAATGGCGCGGCCTCGCTGTCGCAGCAAGGCCACGTGACCGGAACCGGCATTTACTACTCGATTCAGGGCAACATTTTGGCCTCTGACGAGGTGGTGCATCAGGCCGTCGACGCCTTTGAGTCTGAGGATGGCAGTCTGACCGACCGCGTCATGGCCGCCATGATCGCGGCCGATGCCGCCGGCGGCGACGGGCGCTGCACCTGTGAGAGCGAGCCCCTGCCCGACGAGGGCCGCATGTGCACAAACCGCACGTCTCACGTCGCCTACCTGCTGGCGGCCGACCCTGAGGACACCTCAGGTGCCTCGTTCAACGACGGCGACTACTCGCTTTACCTCAATGTGCACGACGAAAACCTCGAGCCCGGCGACGACCAGAACCCGGTGCTGGTGCTGCAGAAGCGCTACGAGGCGTTGCCACCGGGGGAGCGCGCAGACCCACGCTAATCGATCGCCGTGGCCGCAGACCCCTGCTCCCTCGCATCGCGTCGCTGCGCTCCGCAAGGTTCGGTCGCGAGGGCTGCGGCCGTTACCCCCCAAGCTGCTGCAGAAGCTGCCGTGCGGCCGCGTTCCCAGGCTCCAGCTGCAGCACCGTGCGCAGCTCGTCACGCGCCTCGTCAAAGCGCCCCTGAGCGCCGAGCGCCAGCGCAAGACTGCCGTGGGCCGCAGCCGAGCGCGGGGCGCCCATGATCGCCCGTTGGAATGCCCGCTCTGCCTCGGCTGCGTCGCCCCGTGCGAGGTCGAGCGATCCCAGCTGAATGGCCGCGTCGGCATCAAGCGGATCGGCATCGGCTGCACCCGCAAATGCGGCACGTGCGCCGAGCGAATCTCCCGTCTCCAGACGCAGCACTCCACTGCGTTGCCTCACCGCTGCCCTGCAGGCCCCGCCCGCTCACAGCATCGGGGCCCAGCACGGCCAGCGATCGACCGTGCGCCGTGCCGCGGTATCGCTCTGCGGCGTCGGCGTGACAGGTCGCGCACGACGCGTCTCCGACGAAGCCCTCATCACGAGCGCCCGCACGGCGCCGCGGATCTGCCGCCGCCATCGTCGGCGGAGCCACACCCGCAAGGGGCAGTTCTCGGACGGGAGTCAGTGTCACGGCGCCGCTGGCACGTTCATCTGCGCTCGTCGCTGGGTCTGAACCGCCACAACCCGCGATCACACTCGTGGCACCGAGGGCCAGAGCCACAGCCATCTGCACCCGCGAGGAGCGTTGCCATCTCAGGAATTTCAGCACAGGCAGGAGCGCATCAACGTCGCAGGCAGAAAGACAAAACCTCTCGTGACTCCAAAAGCTGTCGAGCCCGCCATCGAGATGTCAAACCGGCCGGCTCAGCTCGATGCACAATCGTCTTGCGCCTGGTTGTCGCGTGCCGCTACCCTCGAGCCTATGGCGTCTTCTTGGGACTTCATCGTCGTCGGCTCGGGCTTTGGGGGCAGCGTCGCCGCCCTTCGTCTGGTCGAAAAGGGCTATCGGGTGCTCCTGCTTGAAAAGGGGCGTCGCTGGCAGCCCGATGACTTCGCGACCTCCACTTGGCAGCTCAAGCGCTGGCTTCACGCACCGGCGCTCGGGTGCCACGGGCCCTTCCGCATGTCGCTGCTGCGTCATGTGACCGCGTTGACGGGGGTTGGATTGGGCGGTGGCTCTCTGGTCTACGGCGGCGTTCTGCAACGCCCTGGCCTCCCATTTTATGACGCCGAGGGATGGCAGGGCCTCGGGAATTGGCAGGCCGAGCTCGAACCCCACTTCGACGTCGCCGAGCGCATGCTCGGGGCGCAGCGCGTACCCAAAGCGACCCGTGCCGACGAAATCATCGCTCGTCTGGCCGCCGGCGAAGGACGCGCAGATGCGCACAATCTCGTCAGCGTCGGTGTGAATTTCGGGCAGGGGCCGCCACCTCCGGGAGCTCCTTCGTCCCCGTGCCGCCACTGCGGCGCGTGCATGGTCGGATGCCGCCACGGGGCCAAGAACACGCTCGATCGCAACTACCTCTGGCTCGCCGAGCGTGAGGGTCTCGAGGTACGCACGGGCGTCAGCGTCACCGCAGTACGCCCGACGGCGTCAGGATATGCGATCGAGGCGGGTGAAGAGCGCTTTGAGGCGCGACGCGTCGTACTCTCCGCCGGAGTGCTCGGTACGGTGCCCCTTCTGCTCCGCATGCGGGCACGGCCCGAGGGACTCCCAAAGCTGTCGGCGCAGCTCGGGCAGCATGTGCGCACGAACTCCGAGGCCCTGATCGGCGTCGTGGCACCAGGCCTTCGCGTGTCTGATGGCGTGGCCATCACATCGCTCTACCAGGTCGACGAGCGGTCATCGCTTGAGCCGGTGCGCTACCCGTCCGGGTCGGGAGCGCTGCGACTCTTAGCGCTGCCCCATGCGCCGGGTGCTACGGTCATGCGCCGACTGTCGGCAACGGCCGGTGCGGCACTTCGGCATCCGCTGAAGACGGCGCGGGCCCTTGCAGTGCGGGACTGGGGGCGAGATACGCTGATCTTGCTCTACATGCGCGCCGATGACCGCGAACTGCGTCTCGATGTGACGCGACGCGGGCGCACGATTACACGGCCGGGGTTAGGTGCGCTGCCAGAGGCCTTCATTCCTGATGCGACGCGCATCGCGCACCAGCTGGCCGACGAACTCGGGGGGCAAGCGATGGGCTTCGCCATGGAGATCGCGGCCGGTGCGCCGACCACCGCCCATCTAATGGGCGGTGCGGTCGTAGCCGACTCGCCGGCCCACGGTGTCGTCGGACCCGATCATCAGGTCTTTGGCTACCCAGGTCTCTACGTGATCGATGGTTCGACCCTGCCCGCCAACCCGGGAGTCAATCCGTCGCTTGCGATCACCGCCCTCGCAGAACGGGCCCTCGCCCAGATCTCCGCCGCGTCAGCGTAGCCGCGCTGCGGGGTCGAGCAAACCCCACGAAGTGGTCGGGTCTTGAGCCGCGAGTAGCATCGGCATGTCGTACCCGGCCTCGAGATACAGAATCGATCGTTGGGGTCGGGGGCCAGAGGACTCGTACACCGTAAAAAGCATGCCCCGCCCATCGTGAGTCCAGTCGCAGTCGGCCACGCGCGTAGCCGACGACCCGCTGTCCGACATCACCGAACTCGAGCGGGTCGAGTGGATCATGAAGGGTGGGGTCGTCGTGCCGCGCTAAGGCCGGCCAGCAGGGCCACGATCGTCAGACCTATGGCGAGCCCGAAGACGCCGTCGATCGAGGCCGTGATGAACCATTCGGCAAATCCGTGCAGCGCATGCAAGCTCACCGGAAGCAGCGCCGCCGCCGCGACGGCGACATCGTGGACCCAGTGGGCGAGGGCGCCGGCGCCGAGCTCTTCGAGCCCATGCACGATGATCGAGCCACCCACCCACAGCATGGCCCCGGTGCCCACCACCGCCAGCGCTCCCAGCAGCGTTGGCATGGCATGCACAAGTCCACGTCCCAGCCCGCGCACTGCAGCGCTCTGCCCTGTTTGACTCAGGCGCAGTCCGACGTCGTCGGCCTTCACGAGCAGCGCCACCACGCCATAGACCAGCACGGTGATGCCAACAGCGACCACGGCGAGCACGATGCCGCGCATGACGACCGAGTCGGATTCGATGGTCGCGAGCGCGATGGTCATGATTTCGGCAGACAAGATGAAGTCCGTCTTGATGGCGCCCGAAACGCGCTCTCGCTCCAAGTGTGCGGCATCGAGCAGAACCACGCCCCTCCCACCTTCGGTGCCGGCCTCGTCGTGGCCGTGCGGCCCAAAGGTGTGCCACACTTTCTCCGCACCTTCGTAGCACAAGTAGGCGCCACCCAGCATCAGCAGCGGCGCCAACGCCCACGGCACAAAGGCGCTGAGCAGCAGAGCGGCCGGCAGCAGTAGTACCAGCTTGTTGAACAGCGAGCCCCGGGCGATCTGAGCGACGATCGGAATCTCGCGGGCCGCGGGCAGCCCATGCACATATTTCGGAGTGACCGCACTGTCATCGATCACGACGCCGGCCGCCTTGGAGCTTGCTTTGGCGGCGTGGGCAGCGACGTCATCGACCTGCGTGGCCGCGAGCTTGGCCAAGGTCGCCACGTCATCGAGAAGCGCGAGCAGACCGGTCACTTCACCGACTCCACCCTGCGCACGTTGTCTGCGGGTGCTCGATCGATCCAACGATTGTACGGATCGACGCCAGCAAAGGTCGGCTCACGGTCGACGATCAACGTGATGGTTTGCGGGCCGCTGACGATGCGATGCTTGTCCATCTGCACGACCGAGGTCGACCCAAACTCCTTGGACCCGGGCTCTGCGGTAAACAGCCCGATCTCGATCGCCTGATCCAGCTCTTCTTCGGTCTCTTCACCCTGCCCATCGGCGATCAACTTGAGGGCTTCGATCTGCAATTCGACGTCAAAGCGCCCGTCATCGCGTGGGGTCGACGTGGCCGATGTGATCTTCAGATCGTACAGGGTAATGCGCTCGAGCAGGTCGGTGATAAGCGCATCATGGTCAGGCCCGGCCTCTTCTCGCAGCATTGCGATGAAGTCCGTCGTCGTCGGATACGGGGCCGGCTGAAACGCAAAGCGCTCCAACAACCGCTGCAAGGCACGGTTGACCGCCGCTTCTCCGATCTCATGGCGCAGCAGGTACATGACCAGCGCGCCCTTGTTGTAGTAGATGTACTGCTGAATTTCGACCCGATTCAGCGGCAGCTCTTCGATGCGCTCGGTTGCGCGCCCTCCCAGATACGAGTTGAGCTCGAACCGTAAAAAGCGACGTACCTGGTCCGGCCCGTACAAGCGCTCCATCACGAGCAACGCCCCGTATTGCGAGAACGTCTCAGACAGCATCTGCGAGCCCTGCAATGCGGCACCGACCACCTGATGCCCCCACCATTGGTGCGCGAGTTCGTGGGCCGTGACATAGGTGACCATGTCGATCGACTCGGCATCGTCTTCGTCGTGGCGCATGATAAAGCCGATGCCTTCCGAATATGGAATCGTGTTGGCAAACGACTGCGCGAAGGTCGAGTAGGCCGGGAATTCCAAGATGCGGGCCTGTCGGAACTGAAAGGGCGAAAAGGCCTCTTCAAATACGCCCAACGACAGCTTCATCGCCTCAAGCATACGCCCGACATTTTCGTCGTGCGCCGGGTCGAAGTAGATCTCCAGGTCGATGTCGCCATGGCGGTCTCTGGCCACTTCGTAGCGCGCCGACTGAATCGAAAAGAAGTTCTGGATCGGTGCATCACTGCGAAACCGCCGCACTCGACGGCCGTCAACCGTCTCATCAGATACCAAGTAGCCCGGCGCGATCGGAATCTGATCTGCAGCGGTCGAGACAGTGATGTCGGCGTTGACCCAGTCGGAGTCACGCCTCAAGAAGTGCGTGGCCCGGGCGCCCTCGTCTTCGAGCTTCGGCATGCGACGCTCAGGCTCAAGACCATATTTGCGCCGCGTCGAGCGATCTTGCAGCACCGCATTGCGCGAAGGGCCAAGCGACGGGGCGAGTTCGCTGTTGTCGAGGAACGTGCCGTTGGCCACGACGCGCGTATCATTGCCACGGTTGGCAAAGCCCTGCTGCTGCCGCACCGTAGCAAAGCGCAACTCGCGCTGTTCGCCCGGCGCCATGGGCTGGTCGAGTTCAAAAATGCGGTAGTTGAACTCAGGCCAGTCGCGCCCCTCACGAGCTCCATCAATCTCGAGGCTGACCATGTCCAGACTCGAGCTCGGCCATGCCACGTGAATCTGCGTGATCTCGCGCGCCGAGCGGTTCTCGAGCCTGTAGCTGCCCTGGGTATCCACCCGTCGCGCATCAAGCTCAAGGTCAACCGACAGCGTGACGTCAACAATGCGCGGCTGCGGCAGCGAGTCAAACGGCAACAAGATCTCGGTTTCGTAGTCGGCCAGCAGCGCTTCGAACTCGTCGGTCGTCTCGAAGTCGTTGAGCACGTTGGTGTTGTAGAACACCCATCCCCCGGTGACCAGCCAGATCACGGCCGATGCGCCCGCCAGCGCCCCGGCGCCTCCGCGCAGCCGCTGCGGCACCCGGCGCCACCGAGTCGCAAGCCCACTTACGCCACCCCGCGGCCAGAGCACAAAGACGACGACCATGAGCAGGAGCGAGAACGCCGTCCAGTAGAGATTGAACGCGAGGTTTCCCACCCAGAAATGTCCAACTCCATTCATGTCTGACAGCGGCACACCGGTCGCGTAGCCAAACTGATAGAGACCGTGCTCGAAGCCGAGCTCAGAAAGCACGAGAGAGCTGACGAAATACACGAGCATGACGCCCCAGCCCACGAACTTCTGCGGGCTAAGCGCCTGCACGAAAACCGCCAAGACCGCCAACTGAACCGCCGAAAGAGTCGAGGGCGCCAGAAACCATGCGGCATAGTGCGTCAGCTCGAACTCCGCCCAGCCCCGGATGGCTTGCACGGCAACGGCAGCACCAACCCCGGCCGTGTTGGCGGCCAACAGCACCAGCGAGATGCCCAGCATCTTGGGCACGACAAAGGTCCAGTCGGGGGCCGGCGTGGCATCGATGATCTCATGAATGCGACGCTCGCGATCGCGCCAGACCAGATCGCCCGCATAGTAGAGGGCGACGATCATCGGAATCACGGCAAACGAGGCCTGCAGCGTCTCGATCATGACGCGCGTTACCGGAAAGATCGAGGTTCCGTAGAGCTCGTCAGCAAACCAGAGCGAGAAGCCGGCGTTCACCATTCCGAACAGCAGGAGAATGATGAACCCGGGGCTTCGCACCAGCAGGCGCATTTCGAAGCGGGTTCGCGCCCAGGCCTGCACCCACGTGGCCCGCGTGCCCCACTGCACATCAGCCCGCGGAAGCACGACGGTCTCGGCTCGGCCGGCGCTCTTCGCACCCTCGTCGCCATCGGGAGCCATCTCGCGGCCACGGCGCCCGAACCACCGACGCTTCGGCGCCGAGACGCGCTCCGGCCGGTACAACGCCCCTGCGAGCAAGAGGAACCCGATCGACAATCCGATCCAGATCAGGCGATTCCAGAGCAGCAAGCCGGACAAGGGCAGCAGCTGCGTGTTGCGCTCCGCTGGCGTCCAGAAGCGGGTCTCGGCCGCCAGCGCTCCGATCCCCAGGGGCTCGATCAGAGCGATCAGCGTTTCACGGCCTGGCTCGGCAAAAGCGGCCAAAGCCGCCGAGTAGCCAATGAAAAACGCGATTACGCCGAGATAACTGCCCAGCATCGAACGCGTTGCCGTCGCAAGCGCAAAGAGCGCTGCTGCCATGACCAGCAGCGTCGGCGCGGCCAGCGTCGCGAACAGATAGACGTAATGGTCCAACCGCAGGGGGCCGAGCGTCTCAGGATCGACCCAGGGCATGAGCGAGCCGAGGGCCATGCCCAGAGGTACGCTGGCATAGACGACCAACGAAGCGACCCACGCGCCCCCAAAGCGCCCGTACAGGTAAGCAAATCGGGTGACCGGTGTCGCTCGCAGAATCGAGCCGAACCCGGTCTCGTCGTCGCGAATCACAGACCCGGCCACGAGCCCCACCACGACAAACATGGCAAAGAGGGTCAGTAGGGAGAGCGTCTGGGCAATCGCATAGGGCGAGTTCACCCAGGTGTTGCCGCCCCCGCCAATCGACACGCCATCGAGCGTGATCGACCCGAATGCCAGCAAGAAAAACAGCGCAAACGTGCTCCACACAGCGGGAGAGCGCAGCTGATAGCGCAGTTCAAACGCAACGACCTCGCGAATCATTGACGCCTCCGTCAGGCTGCGGCGCGAGTGGCCGCGAGCGTGGCGAAGTAGAAGTCTTCGAGGCTCCCCTCGACCGGAGAGAACTCCGGCCCTGGGGGACCATCGGCCAAGATGTGAGCCACCGTCTGGCCCGCGACGAGACGTGTCGAAATCACGGTGTGCTCGCGCTGCAGCCCCTCGAGAGCGGCTCGATCGATCGTACAGCGCCAGATGCGACCGGCGAGCCCCGCGATCAGATCACCTGGAGCCCCCTGCCCGACGATGCGCCCCCGGGCCAGAATCGCCATTGATGGGCACAGGTCGGCTACATCGTCGACGATATGGGTCGACAAGATCACGACCACGTCTTCGGCGATCCCGGCCAACAGGTTCAAAAACCGGTTGCGCTCCTCGGGATCGAGCCCGGCCGTCGGCTCATCGACAATGATCAGCCTTGGTGACCCGATCAGGGCTTGCGCGATGCCGAAGCGCTGGCGCATGCCCCCCGAGAACCCCGCGATGGCTTTGGCGCGAGCGTCCCACAAGTTCACCTTGTGCAGCAGCGACTCGACCGTGTCTCTGCGCTCGGCACGTGACACGATGCCTTTGAGCGCCGCGATGTGATCGAGCATCGCCTCGGCCGTCACGCGCGGATATACGCCAAAATCTTGCGGCAGATAACCTAACGTGCGCCGCAGCTGCTCGGGTTCAGCGAGCACATCCATGCCGTCGAAGCTGATGCCCCCCGACGTCGGAATCTGAAGGGTGGCGATCGAGCGCATCAGCGTCGACTTGCCGGCCCCGTTGGGGCCGAGCAGACCAAACATGCCCGCTGGAATCTCGAGCGACACTCCGTCGAGCGCGCGAGTTCCGTTGGGGTATTCGTGTACGAGATCACGAATCTCGAGAAGAGGGCTCATGGGCTCTGGTCACCGGCTCCCGGTATGCAAGAAGACTTCGATCGCACCGGCCGGGTGACCGGTGCCCCAACGTGTGGTGGCGTCAGCCGCGCGAATAAACCGCATCTCCCGCACTGATAGCGCCTCGATGTTCTGCAGCACGATCATCTCGCCAAAGCGGGCGTTGTTGACGTAGACAATCGGGCGATCGCCCTCGCCGCTCATGACCGAGACCTGCCCCCGGGAGCGCAGCCACTGCGGGCGCAGCCGCTGCACGACCTCCCATGCCGAATTGACCGAATCGGCCAGACGCAAAATTTCGGCCTCGATGATGCGGGTCGACGAACCCCGCTCCGTCCCTGGGGCACCCCCACCGCCTCCCGACGCGCACGCCGTACAAACCACCATCAATGCCAAGGCAGCGGCCCGAC